>JBHOSY010000192.1:0-7526 GCA_042584165.1 Bacteroidota bacterium
ATCCACAGATGGTAAGAACTGGACAAATATTGATACAGAAAAAACGCCCGAGAACCTGTTGAAGATAAACCTTAAAATGCCAGCGGACTCAGTCTTTGTGGCCCGGTTGGAACCATATCGAATCAGCGATCTGGAACAGCTTAAATCTGAAATTTCGGATCACCCTTTAATAAGTATCACTGAAATTGGCAAAACGGTTGAGAACAGATCCCTGGAAATAATCCGGGTAGGTCATGAAAGTGTACCCTATAGTGTGTTTATTAGGGGACGGGCGCATGCATGGGAACCGGGGGGTAATTGGGTGATACAGGGCCTGATAAAACGGTTGTTAAAGCAGGACGAAATCACAGAAAGGTATCTCCAGAGATATTGTGTATATATTCTTCCTATGGCAAATAAAGATCGTGTTGCCCATGGGGGTACGCGGTTTAATATGCGCGGGATGGATCTGAATAGAAAATGGGATAAGGAAGCTGATCCATATCTTTCCCCGGAAAATGCATCTTTTGAAAAATGGCTTGATATGAAAGTAAGTGAAGGATCGAAACCTGATCTTGTCATCGATTTTCACAACGATTCAGAAGGGCAAATCCATATAGCAAGACCTGATGTAAACATTGATGGATATATTGCGAATATGAAGGTTTTTGAAACACTTTTAAAGGAGCAAACCTGGTTTACTGAGGGGAGTACCGGTGGAAAATTTCGGACCATTGGTTCAATTGGAGAGGGAATGGTGGAACGATTTGGTATCGATGCATTTGTCTTTGAATTAAATGCAAACTGGATTGCCGGATTGAATAAAGTGCCATTTGGGAAAGACTGGGAACTGTTTGGCGAACAGCTGTGTGAAGTTTTTTATGAATATTTTGATAAGAAAACAAGTAAATAAAATATACAATAACATGAATCGACGGAATTTCTTAATCTCGACCGCAGCATTGCCAATGGTTTTCAACCTTAATTCGGGTCAATCATTCTTAGCTTCAGATGGGCAGGGAGGAATTTTTTCAATGAATGATTTAACTAAGAAACTCCCTCTAAATATTCTGAAATTGGTTCAGAACGTATTGGATAAAAAGCCAGGTGACATGAATACAGACTGGGATGGAACTATCCAGATTGAAGGACTGATCAGGCTTAGCAGATCAGTGGGCATATCCGGGCTCAATCTTGCGGAGAATTGGTTTAAATATCATTTGGGAACATCTTCATTGTCTGATGAGGAGATTTTGAATATGTATTCAGGTATGAAGTCAAGAGTTATACGTGAAGCACCTATACCATTTTCGCTGTATGCAGGAACAATCGGATTAGCAATTCCCTCTGATCTGCTATATAAAGAGACTGGATTAGAGGAAGCAAAAGAACAATCAATTACCATTGCAAATGCATTAATACACTATTGTAGTCGGGATGGTCTGGGGTTTTTGGCTCATGATGACGCCTCCCTGAATAAGATGGCTATTCCTGATGTAGTATATTTCATGGTAAGAAGCCTGGGAGGAGCTTCAGAATTGGTTAATTCTGAATTATCCAAAGTTTATTTGAAACAGGCTGCATACCAGGTAAAACTGGCTATCGATCATTTCCTGGATGAAAAAACAGGGTTATGCAAAACTGGAACATTCAATAATATTCCCGGAAAGACATATTGGACAAGGGCACAGGGCTGGCTGCTCTGGTCCCTGACCGGGTTATTGAAATATATACCGCAGAATTATCCCGGATATGATCTCTATATCCAATCCATGGAGAAGCATATCGGGGCACTGATGAAATACCAGGGGAAGAAGGGAGGATTACATGTATGGGTAGATGATCCTGACAGTCCGGAAGAAGTAACAGGAATTGCCATGTCTATCGCTTCAATCAAATGTGCAATTAGAGCTGGTTGGTTAAAAAATGATTATTCCGAATTGATTGAAAAGGGATGGGATTTCATTAAGAAAAGTGTTGATAGGGATGGTAAAATCCACAATGTGTATACCGGGTGGGCCAGACCTGCTGAGAATAAAGTTTTAGATATGGACGCGGAACAGCGAGGATATGTTTCCGGCATTATCATGGTGGCCGCCGATGAAATGGTGAAATAAACTATGTCGTGAACCAATCCTAATAAGTGCCGTTATTCCCGGGCTTGACCCGGGATCTCCATAAATTGTGCAGTTAATTATATTACGGAGACCCCGCCTGCCATCCAGTGCCATGTGCGTTGGCGGGCAGGCCCGGAGCGGTGTCCGGGGATAACAATTTTATATTTTAGTTTTGTTCGAATAAACCAATACCCAGCAATTAATATTAGACCTTTCTAGTTTATGGATTTAATTAATATTATGCTGTGTTTAATTATCCAAACCTATATTTCCCCGGCATTGGTACCGGATCAACCTCCACATCACCAAATTCATATTTGTCACGGGTGAAGTCCTGCTTGGTATTCATGGCTGTCTCCCACGTGATCTCCCTGCCACTAAAGCATGCCTCCCGTCCAAGGATAGCGGTCATGGTGGATTCTGCTACCTGTTTTGCCTCATTAATTGGTTCACCAATTCGTATGCTGTGGATCAGTTCATCATGTTCAGTCTGGTATGCGTTATTCTTATCACCCCGAAATCGCCATGGCTTACCATCCAGCAGACTAATGCCGGTATGCTGATATGAGAAATGTCCGCGTCCTTTCGCTCCAATAAATACATCATCAATATAATCGCTACAACCATTGATCTGACGGTCAAGGCAGAAAATTGTGACATCATTCGGGTACTCAAATTGAACAGAATAATGGTCATATGCATTGCCGAATGTGCTTCCAGTTCGAACCTGCCTTCCACCCAGTCCAATTGCCTTTATGGGAGGTGATCCACATATCCAGTTCATAAGGTCGATTGAGTGAATAAATTGTTCAACGAATATATCACCGGAAAGCCATTTATAATACATCCAGTTCCGAAGCTGAGTTTCCATATCTGACCATTCCTGTTTTGGATCGAGATACCATAGTTCACCGATCAACCATCGACATACTCCTGATCGAAGAGCCCCGATCTCACCATCGTGAATTCGCTTTACAACTTCCTTGAAGGAATTATCATTTCGTCGTTGTGTGCCTGCTCCAATAGCAAGGCCCTTCTTTTTTGCCAGTTCACCAGTCGCAATGACAGACTTGATGCCATTCGTGTCTACGGCAATGGGTTTTTCAGCAAAAACGTTTTTACCGGCTTCAATAGCAGCCCGGAGTTGCACAGGACGAAAATGTGGTGGAGTGGCCAGGATGACATAATTGATTTCCGGGATAGCCAGAAGCTTTTTATAGGCATCAAATCCAACAAAGCATTTCTCTTTATCTACATTCATGCCAACCTTTTTAAGCTGTTCCCGACTAGAATTAAGCCTATCTTGAAACACATCAGCCATGGCCATGATCTTTACATTTTCTTTTGCTGCTTTTGCACCATCGACTGCATTTTCAGTATGATAACCATATGAAGGATAAATACTATTTGTCACTGCATGTACTGCATCCAGCGCAGCGCCGGTTCCCCGGCCACCACATCCAATCAATCCGATATTGATCTGTGCATCAGGAGCAGCATGCCCTGTAATAATGTATGGCATATTCAGTGCCATGGTTGTTCCGGCAACCTGAAGGCCGGATTTTTTAATGAATTGCCTTCTGGTAACTTTAACCTCTTGATTTTTTTTCATAATGTACTGTTTAAAACTTTCTACCTATAAAAGTTGATTAAATTATGAAATATTTTTTTTTCGATCCTAATTTTTCATGAACTACAACTATATCGGAAAAGAAAATTAACCGGGTTTTACAGGTATCGTTATTAATTCACGTATTGCATTATTGATCATAATATTCAAATTTTTTACATTTATATGTATGAGTTATATTTTATCAGCCCTTGGTCAAATAAGTCAGATTCTTATCAGTCGATATAGTAATAATCTCAATCGTTTTTCAACAGCACCGATAATCTCCGGTAGTATTGTCAGAATGACACTCAGTTCACTCTGCATAGCTGGTATGTTTCTATTGATTCTATGGATCGGAGCCTGTCATCGACCATCTGACAAACCTGGTAAACAGCTAGGATCTGATTCAGACTTCCCGGTCAGTGTCGAACCGATACTGATCAATCAGCTTGGAGCAGAGCATTTCGGGAATGCCATCTACCGACGAGGAATGAAGGGACCACGCGTAGCCGCTTCAGGTAACCGTATTCTGGAGTGGCCAATTCAAGTATCAGCACCGACCACAGAAGTGGTTCCACCGGGTTCTGGGAATTATGAAAATGGAGCCTGCATAATGGATTTAAATGGCGATAGCATTGATGAGATGATAGTAGGCAGATCTACCGGTGAACAGGATACGAAACTTTTATGGTATGAAGAAGTTAGTGATCAGATGCTATGGAAAGAACACTTTATAGCCAGTGTTGGGAGGGGTAAAGGCGAGGAAGGATTTCACGATATTATGCCATTCGAAATGAAGATATCTGACAAACTGGTACAGGGTGTTGTGATTGTTGTCAACCGCAAACTCCTGTATTGGTATCAGATTCCCGCCGACATCACTCAACCATGGGATCAACATATGATCGCTGATTTGAGCACACAAGGTGCAGAATGTGCTCAATCCGGGCTAGTCATCGGTGATATTGCAGGTAATGGACGACAGGATGTGGTTTGTGGTAATTTCTGGGCTGAGTGTCCGGCCAATCCTGCTATTGACACCTGGCAGGTTCACCGCTACAGCAATTGGGATCGCAGGACAACACCTGTTTTCCCTGAGGTGCCTGCCTGGGTAGGAGATGTTCGTTTTGGTGGCATGAACCAGCTTGATCTCGGGGATATGGATGGTGATGGAAGGCTGGATATTGTAGCCTCCGATGCTGAGATCCCGGATGGTCGCGTTGGCATCTTTTACTGCAATAATACCGATCCCCGGAATTTGTGGGATGTTACGGTAATTGATACAGGGATCTATTGTCCACATAGTCTTATAGTGACAGATGTGAACAGGGATAATCTTCCCGATATCATCGTTGGTGAGATGACAGCCGGCGGTTGGTGGTTTCCCCGGATTTCAAATCCCAGGTTATACCTTTACCTGAATGAGGGAAAATTAAAATTCCGGAAATTTATTTTACATGAAGGCTGGGGCACTCATATGATGCGAATAGCTTCAGAACAGCCTGATGATAAAATATTTGTTTTCGCTGCCGATGAAATCCAACCCTGGTATAAAGACATGACAACGCATGTTGTCGGCTGGACCCTCGGCTTAAATCAATAACAGAAATCACGGAGGCTCGGAGGTCTCAATACTTTTTTGTGGATTTCCTGTTTGTTGTTATTCGAAGCTATATTTCCCTGAACCATCCTTGATATTTTTTCTGTTTAGAAAATGTGCTTAAGTAAAAAGTAGATCATAAGTCACTCTATTCATAGAAGAAATAAAATCAGAATTATTGTGGACTAAGTGATTGGAAAATCTTGATTGATTTTTGGCAAGAGCTTATGTATTGGCAAAGAGATCTAAAATCCTTCTATAAATTTTTAAAAACTAAAAATCCTCCCCAACTTTAGTATTAGAAAAGGATATAAAGAAATCTTAAATGAAAACTCGAAGAAAATTCATCGGTAAACTTGCTGCAGGAGTAGTTTCAGCATATTCATTACCAGCATATAATCTTATCGCCAATCCTATGCAAAGCGAACATATGTCTAAAATGGAAGTGAAGAAAAAAATTAACATCGGCATCATTGGTGCTGAAAATTCTCACACCAGGGGTTATGGAAAGTTATTTAACATCGACAAACAGTTTCCTGGCGTGGAAGTAAAATATGTCTGGGGCGAAACCGAAGAATTCGCAAAAGATGCCATGGAAAGGGGAGGGATCCCGAATATGGTGAAAGACCCAAATGAAATGCTGGGTAAAATAGATGCCCTGATCGTTGATCACCGGCACGCCAAGTACCATCTGGATCCAGCTTTGCCATTCGTTGAGGCCGGAATACCATCATTTATCGATAAACCATTTTGTTACCGGGCAGACGAAGGATTAGATTTTCTGAGGATTGCCCGTGAGAAAGGCACACCTGTATCATCATACAGCGGAGTGGCACATAGTTATGGCGCATTGGATATGAAGGAACAAGTTGCTGAGATGGGAGATATCAATCATGTAGTGTGGTATGGCCCCGTAGATATAGAGTCGAAATGGGGAGGTATATTCTTTTACGGTGTTCATATCATTCAGCCTATGATGGTAATATTCGGAGAGGATATTGATCGGGTACGAGTATCCCGAAATGGGAAAAACGCAACGGCGAGTATTGCATACCAGAATGGAATGATGATAACGTTGATCTTAATCGATAAATTCTATGGTTGGAAAACCGTTATTGAGCTCGATAAAGGTCTCTTTGAGCTTAAATCCAGGGTTGAAGAACCGGATCCGCCAAAACACTATGTTGATATGGTTGAGATGTTCAAAACTGGAAAAGAGCCCCGGGACCACCAGCGTATCCTAAATTGTGTTTCTGTGTTGGAAGCGCTGGAACGTTCAGTTATAACCCAGAAATGGGAAAAGGTTAACTACCTGATAATTTAAATACATTTTATTAGATATCATTAACGAAATCCCAACTGCCAGCATCATGGTAATGGGTCACAATATCACTGGGGCGCATCCAGATTACCTGGTCCCCTAAATTCTTTTCAATCCGTTCAGAAACAGTTTTGAATGCTTCCCAGCCAGCTCCGTTTTCAGGATTCAAACCCTGCCAGTGCATATACCACATACAATAGGGGGCCTTTTCGTTGAGGTGTTTTATAATGATACCAGATGAGCCATCTTCTGTTATGTAATAATCCGGGTTAACATGCTCCAGGGCATTCTCCCAGATGCCGAAATGATCTCCAGCATTTGGCATCAGGTCATAAACCCCATATTCTCCAGCAGAGGCTTTCAGAAAAATACCATAATCATTTTCACTTGATTCATAAAAACTTGATAGAACACGACCATTAAACCTTCCTTGTTTAGCAAGGTTCAGCAGTGCCTGCCAGACTGCGGAATTTATTTGAAGAGGACCTGCTTCACGCAGCTCATTGTAACGATTTGTACATGCATCACATCCACAACCCGGCCATGTAAGACCGGTGAATTTCACCCCGAATTTTTTTCCCTCATTTAAGATTTTATCAAAATATTGTTGATAGTCGTCCACACTTACATCCGGCTCATGGAGCCACAAACCTTCATGAATTCCATCCTCATTAATGCTGTCCGTTTCAAAATTGTATAGTTCATGATGGGTCATGATTTCCATATGCGCATCTATTCCTTTATTATATGCGATTCCGGCAAGATTAAGATACGCTATCTCCAAACTATCAGGATCCTGGGATAAAGAATTGCCATCATATCCAAGGATAACGCTGGATTCCCCTTTAATACCATGAGTATAACAATAATCGAGGAATATCTTATAAGCTTCAGGAC
>JBHOSY010000193.1:0-7482 GCA_042584165.1 Bacteroidota bacterium
AATCACTATGGAACCGATCACCCACAATATGCGACAAGGATCTATAATCTTGGTGATGCTTTGAGGTTTGCAAATAAACCTTTTGAAGGTGAAAAATATCTCAGGGAATCTGAAAAGATCAGGGCTAAAACAATAGGTAGAGATCATCCCCGTTACGCAGAAACTATAAACGCCCTTGCAATACTTTCCTGGGATAAAGAAGATCCTGAGGCTCACAAGTTATACAATGACCTTTTTGAAAACTACTTTCATCAGGTTGATAAGTTCTTTACAGTCATGAGTGAAGAAGAAAAGGCATCTTTTTTCAACAATCGTCTCCGTACAGGCTTTGAACAATATAACAGCTATGTGTTGAATAATAGGCAGCGAAATCCTGATCTCCCAGGTGAAATGTACGATTATGTACTGGCAACAAAGGGATTGATTATGTATTCCACACAGAAAATCAGGTTATCCATATTAAACAGTGGGAATGAAGAATTGATCGAAAAATACAATACATGGATCAACAATAAGGAGCAGCTATCAAAGCTCTTCAGCCAATCCCAGGAGAACATTGAAAAATCTCAACGTATCATAGATTCTCTAAACGTCGTAACAGACGATCTTGAAAAAGAACTCAGTCTTGAATCAGAGGTTTTTGGCAAGGGGCAAGAGAAGGATGTGGTTACCTGGCAGGATATTCAGAAAACGCTCAATAAAGACGAAGCGGTTGTTGAACTGGTCAGGGTCCGGGAATTCAATCCTGGCTTGGGAGGTACTTACACCGGCGAGATCAGGTATGCTGCATTGATCCTCACTTCCAAAACGAAAAAAGCCCCGAAGATGGTTATTATCGAAGATGGAAAAGGTATTGAAAAGCGTTATCTATCCGTTTATCGTAACTCCATTCGATTCAAGATGGATGATCCACACTCCTATAACCATTTCTGGGAAGTGATTGACAAAGAAATGAAAGGTATTAAACAGGTATATTTCTCTCCGGATGGAGTTTTTAACCAGATCAGTATAAATACACTTTATGACAAAAGCAAGAAAGAATATCTTATCGACAGGTACAACATAACGCAGGTTACCAATAGTCGCGATGTATATATGTTGAAAACCGGTCAGTTTATCCAGGGGAGCAGTAAGGACACCTACCTGTTTGGATTCCCGAATTACAATATGGGTATGGAAAAAAAAGATTCGGAAGACAATGAGGATATTGAACGGTCAATTCGATCAATCAACATCGAACGGTCTATCAACCGGGGGCTACGGGGAATGGATAGGAGCCTGAGAGGAAGTTTAAGGGCTCTGATCCGTGGGAACAACCTGCTGCAAATGCTACCCGGAACCAGGGTCGAAGTTGAAAATATTGCAGGGGAATTTAAAGACAGTGACAACAAGCCCATTTCTTATCTTGAAAATGAAGCCATCGAAGAACGAGTAAAGGAAGTACAGGACCCAAAAACCCTGCATATTGCCACGCATGGTTTTTTCCTTGCAGACCAGCAACTACCGGAAGGACCAGACGAGAACCTTTACTATGACAATCCTCTTTTACGATCGGGGTTGATTATGGCCGGTGTCAATAATTTCCTAACCCAGGCAGATGACCTGGTTTCCCTGACACAGGAGGACGGGATCCTCACAGCTTATGAAGCCATGAATATGGACCTCGACGATACTGATATGATTGTTCTTTCTGCCTGTGAAACCGGGCTGGGAACAATATCAAATGGAGAAGGTGTGTATGGCCTTCAAAGGGCGTTTCAGATCGCCGGGGCCAAATCCCTGATTATGAGTTTGTGGAGTGTGGATGATGATGCCACACAGGAACTGATGTCGGCATTTTATAAAAACTGGATTGAAACCGGTGATAAACTGGGGGCATTCAGGGTTGCCCAGTTCCAGGTAAAGGAGAAATACAAGTATCCTTTTTTCTGGGGAGCCTTTGTGCTGGTAGGTATGTAAAAGTAATAAGCAGCTATAACCTCACGTATTTCACGCCTTTAAACTATTTACAGGTGTGAAGAAAAAATTAAATCTAAAATTTAGTTAATAGGATGGGTGGTCGAATGCGGAGTGCGGATTGGGGAATGCGGAATGCGGAATGATGAATGATGAATAATGGGGCAAATTATGGTGAAAAATTCGGATTCACGTCTCTGACAACTATTCTAAGTTTTTTGGGGTTAATAGAGGTAAGATGGATCAATATTTGTAAATGTTATTCCAGATTGAATATTTTTAAGGTAGTATGAACAAACTGCTATCAGTATTCATATTTATATTGGTGTCTTGTAATGCTCTCGGGCATACGCATGACGGTGGAATATTTATTAAAAACCAGGGCCAGTGGAATCATGAGGTGTTGTACAGGCTGGATATCCCATCCGGCAAGATGTACCTGACAAAAACGGGAATCAGGTACACTTTCTATCACGCCGGGAAAATTGAAGGACCGCATGGGCATCATCATGCTGAATCAGAAAATGCCAGACAGGCAAATCCCTATTTAAAGGACCTGGATAAACCTCAGGCATATAATGTATTCCTGGATTTCCTGGAAGCTAATGAACAGGTTACAGTCACAGGTAAAGAAAAAGTATCAGCCTATTATAATTTTTACCAGGGAAATGATCCCGGTAAATGGGCATCAGGGGTTCCGGCATACAGGGAGATCGTTTACAGGGATATTTATAAGGACACGGATCTGCGATTCTACTTTAACAATGGAGCTCTAAAATATGACCTGGTTCTGAGAGAAAATGCAGATCCACGAGATATTCAGTTCCATTACAGGGGATTCGAAGCACTCGAGACTTCCTATAACAGTATACATCTTCATACAACGCTTAACACAATCATAGATAATCCTCCATATGCTTATCAGAAAATCGATAAAGAAACAAAACAGGTATCATGCCGGTACAACCTTTCAGAAAGCACAATTCGCTTCGATCTACCTGAAGGTTATAATAAAAATGAAGAGCTGGTCATTGATCCGGCACTGGTGTTTTCAACTTACTCAGGCAGTACCGCGGATAACTGGGGGAATACTGCAACCTTTGATGAAAATGGGAATGTGTATTCAGGAGGGACCGTTCGGCTTGCAATAGGAGGTTATCTACACACCACTCCCGGCGTTATACAACCTGAATTTGGAGGAGTATGGGACCTGGCTATCCTTAAATTTGATTCACTGGGTGAGCAATTGCTTTATTCAACATACCTGGGTGGGAGAAATACCGAAACGCCTTTCAGCTTGATCGTGAATAAGAACGATGAACTCCTGGTTTTAGGGATAACCGGATCGGATGATTTTCCGGTGACAGATAATGCTTTTTCGAGAACATTCCAGGGAGGAGATACAATCCGAAACGTGATTAATGGGATTAGCTATATGAGGGGGTCAGATCTTTTCATATCTAAAATAAGCTCGGATGGAAGGACTCTAATTGCATCAACTTATCTTGGTGGAATGGGTAATGATGGTATCAACTGGGATGTATCAAATCATCTTTCCAAGAATTACGGAGATGAATTCCGGGGAGAAATCAATATCGACCGACATGATAATGTATATATTGTTTCGAACACTGCATCCGTTGATTTTCCAATAATAAACGGATTCCAGGAAGAACATGGAGGAGGAACCCTGGATGGGATTATCACCAAACTTTCACCAGACCTGGATGAATTAATATGGAGCAGTTACCTGGGAGGGGCAGGAAATGATTGTGCATACTCGATTAAGATTAAAGATGACTCAACAGTGTATGTGACAGGAGGTACCGTGAGCAGGAATTTTCCAACCTCTGAAAATGCGCTTCATCCTGATTACCAGGGGGGAATCGATGGATTTGTATCGAAAATAGGAAATCATGGAAGTTCATTATCATCGAGTACATATCTTGGCACATTTGAGTATGAACAGGCTTATTTCCTGGATATAGATTTTGAGGACTATATCTACGTATTCGGACAAACCAGGGGAGATTATCCTGTAACCGTAAAAAATGTATATGTAAACCCGCTAAGTGGCCAGTTCATTCATAAACTCTCACCAGATCTCAACGAGACCATATGGAGTACGGTCATTGGTTCCGGTAGTGGTATCCCTGATATTTCTCCAACAGCATTTATGGTGAACGAATGCGGTAATATCTATTTAAGCGGCTGGGGTGGTACTATTAATACCCTTAGTCCCAAATATGTTGGTGGGAATACGTATAACATGCCAATCACTGCAAATGCAATCCAGGATTTAACGGACGGTTCAGATTTCTATTTAATGGTGCTGGAAAGAGATGCAAAATCATTATTGTACGGAACCTATTTGGGAGCATTCCTTCCTGGTCAGAGTGGTGAACATGTAGATGGTGGCACCTGCAGGTTTGATAGAAAAGGGATCGTCTATCATGCTATATGTGCTTGCAGGGATTTTTCTGAATTTCCTACAACACCAGGAGCTTATTCAAATGTAAATGGTTCACTTGGTGGAGAATACCCAGGATGCAATAATGGTGTGTTCAAATTTGACCTGTCAGCCCTAAAATGTAAAATCAATACCAATACCCCGGATTATGACAATCTTGGGATCAAATATGGATGTGCCCCATTTGATCTTGTATTTCTGAACGAAAGTATCGGGGGGCAAGCTTTCCGTTGGAAATTTGGCGATGGTGAAGAAACAACAGTAAAGGATAGCATCCCACATACCTATGAATCACCAGGAATATATAAGGTAACTTTAACCGGTTATGATGAGAATACATGTAAACTGGTTGATGTAGCTATGGCTACCATCCACGTATATGAAGATCATTTCGAACTGCCTGTTGATTCCGTCACAATTTGTACGTATGAGAATGCTGTATTAAAAGCAGGTGGTGCAGTTACATATACCTGGAATCCGGCCGATGGAATGAATGATACTAGCCTGGCAGAACCAACTGCTTCACCGGATAGTACAACAGTTTACTATCTCCTGATGGTTGATATGAATGGGTGTGAAATGGAGGATAGCGTGCTTGTAAGAGTTATTCCGGAAATAAGGTCAGATTTTATAATTGACAAGCAATACGATTGCCTGGAGACTCCCACCATTGCATTGGCGAACTTATCATCCGGGGCTGACCGGTATTTCTGGAATTTTGGTAAAAATGAACCTGAAGAAATTCCTGACAGTCTGTTAACTTACCATTTTGAGGAAAAAGGTAATTATACTGTTCTTCTTGAATCAAGAAGCCAGGGGAGGTGCATAGATACAAAAACCGAAAACATATACATTTCTGACATATTTATCCCCAATGTAATCACTCCAAATGGAGACAAAAAAAACGACACATTCGTAATTACAACGGATGCAGTAGTAGACCTATCTATCCACACACGATGGGGCAAGGAGTTATATAAGAGCCATGATTATCAGAACAACTGGGGTGCTGAAGGGTTAAGTACAGGAATATACTACTACGATATCCTTCTGAATAATGAAACCAGTTGTAATGGGTGGATACATGTTCTGAAATAGGTTCCGGGTTCAAGGTTCAAGGTTCTGGGTTCAAGGTTCTGGGTTTGGATTTCCTAACACAACTTTTAACTTTCGACTTTCGACTTTCGACTTTTACTATTTAACACTATAGTTCGGTGCTTCCCTGGTTATAAACACATCGTGGGGATGACTTTCTTTTTCGCCTGCAGCTGTGATCTTTACAAACTTTGCACTCTGTAAATCTTCAATATTCTTAGAACCGCAGTATCCCATGCCTGCGCGCAAGCCACCAACCAACTGATATAACACCTCATCCACTCTTCCTTTGAAAGGAACCCGACCGGAAATACCCTCCGGTACTAGCTTATTGATGTCATCTTCCACATCCTGGAAATATCGGTCTTTTGAGCCCTCGTCCATAGCTTCCACAGACCCCATCCCTCTGTATGTCTTGAATTTCCTTCCTTCAAAAATAATGATCTCACCAGGCGCTTCTTCTGTCCCCGCAAGCATGGATCCGATCATTACGGAATTGGCACCTCCAGCAATGGCTTTCACGATGTCCCCTGAAAAACGTATCCCACCATCAGCAATAATGGGTACACCTGTCTTTTTTATTGCATTTGCTACTTCATCAACGGCGGTTAGCTGCGGGACACCTACACCTGCTATCACACGAGTAGTACATATACTCCCGGGACCAACACCTACCTTCACAGCATCGGCTCCTGCTTCAACGAGGGCCTTACCTCCTTCTCCGGTTGCGATATTCCCCACAACCACTTCCAGGTCCGGATATTCAGTTTTCACCTTCTTCACTGACTCAATGACACCTTTTGAATGTCCATGGGCAGTATCAATGCCAACTACATCAACACCTGATTTCATTAAAGCATCGATCCTTTCAAGAATATCGTTTGTTACACCCACAGCTGCTCCTACCCGTAGTCGACCGTATTCATCCTTGCAGGCATTGGGCCTGTCAATATTCTTTAAAATATCCTTATATGTAATCAGACCGGTTAACTTCCAGTCTTTATCAACAATGGGCAATTTCTCGATCTTATATTTTTGAAGGATCGTTTCAGCCTCTTTGAGATTAACTTCTGCATGAGCCACTATGAGATTTTCACTTGTCATAATATCCTTTACGGGGGCCTTTTTATCCTTATGGAATCTCAGGTCCCGATTGGTAAGTATCCCTATAAGCTTCTTCTCATCATCAACCACCGGGATACCTCCAATTTTAAACTCAGCCATAATATTCATGGCATCACCGGCCGTTGAATTAACATTCAACGTAATCGGATCAAGTATCATCCCGCTTTGAGAACGCTTCACCCGCCTGACCTGGTTGGCCTGGGCCTGAATACTCATGTTTTTATGAATAAACCCAATACCCCCTTCCAGCGCTATCGCAATTGCCAGATTTGATTCTGTGACCGTATCCATTGCGGCCGAGATTAACGGGATATTCAGCGGAATATTCCGGGTTAATATTGTGGTTATATCCGTTTCACGCGGTAATACCTCCGAATAGCCGGGTAGTAGTAAAACATCATCGTAGGTAAGTGCTTCGTGGAGGAGTTTTGAAGATTCGATTGACATGGCAAATAAATTTCGTATAACTTATTTGCCGAGCAAAGATACACTGATTATCCATTAATCAAAAAAAGATTATAATAATGGTTTCCTGATTGTTTTTATTGATGAAATTTTTGTTATATGAATCGTATTTGATTCTTAAATTAACCTGAGTTCGATATAAATGATTATCCCTTTTTCTATCTAAAAATGAAGGTTGTGAGTAAATACAACATTTTGTCTGAGATAGGATCATATTAAATGCTGTCAAACTCAAGATTGTCCCGTAAGGGACTATATATTTATAGAAATTGAAATACCAGCGGAACAAAGTCCCATAGGGACGTAATATATAAATATCATGGCTAATACATATACACAAATGTATATTCAATTTGTATTTGCAGTTCAAA
>JBHOSY010000194.1:0-7392 GCA_042584165.1 Bacteroidota bacterium
CCTAATCCCACAACCTGCATTCCATCAGATACCTGAAACAATGCTGCCACAACAAGAAGACCGGATGCCAAAGTGATCACTTCGGATTCACTAATATATAATGTTGGTAAGAAATTCCGCCCAACGATCATGAGGAGTCCATTTATGGTCATAAACATAATAACCATGAAATAGCTAGAAAATCCGACTTTTCGTAAGGTCAGGTAATCCTTTCGCCCATTCCGGTTGCCATCATAAATGTAATAGATGCAAGACTAATTGCAATCTGATGGGCAGCCAAAGCAGTAGCACCAATCCAACCAATCATTATTGCCGATATAGTAAAAGCACCTACTTCAAATATAAACTGGAATCCAATTGGTACTCCGATGGACATCAGCTTCCTTACAAGTGCATTTTTTATCCTCCCTCCTGAATAATATCTGCGATAAGTTTTCAACCTTCCCGAAAAAAGCACGAAGAATGCCATCAAGATCGCCATAATACATCTCGCAATAAATGTAGCCCATCCGGCACCTTCAAGTCCCATAGCAGGCATCCCGAGTTTCCCAAAAATCAAGATATAATTTAAAACGATGTTTATTACATTTCCTGTTATCGTAATATACATGGCTTGACGGGTAAGACCAAGCCCCTCTGTAAATTGCCTGAACGCCTGGAATATCATAAAGGGAACCAGCGAAAATGAAATAATCCGGAAATATGGGATTGCAAGTTCTACAACTGCTGATGGTTGGTTCAGGTACACAAATGTATTTGATGTTGCCAATAATAATAGAAATAACAGAATCCCGACAACAGAATTATCCAGTACGCCATGTTTCAGGATATCAACAATCTGCTTTTTATTACCTTCACCATCAGCATGAGCTACCAGTGGTGTAATTCCCATAGAAATCCCTATTCCAAATGTTAGGAACAAAACAAATATGCTATTGGCCAACGATGCGGCTGCGAGAGGCTCTGTTCCTAATCGGCCAACCATCATACTGTCAACCACACCTACCATGACCTGTCCGAATTGACTTAGCATAACAGGGAACGCCAGGATGAAGGTCTGCCTAAATTGTAAACTGTACTCTGTCCAATCAGGGTTATGTTTACTCATTATTCACCTGATCGATAGCTTTCAATCTTTTTAACAGGGGAGGATGGGAGTAGTTCAGAAAAACATATAGAGGGTGGGGGGTCAAATTGCCAAGGTTATTTACTGAAAGTTTCTTAAGTGCCAATTTCAATTCAGATCCTCTGTAGGTGGAACTGGCATATGCATCCGCCTGGTATTCATTTTTTCGGCTTAGTACATTCATAATGAGACCGGTTAATCTTGAAACAGGTGAATACAGGATCCCAAATGCAAGCAGGTTAAGATGCATCCCCATTTGGTCAGCACCAAATGCACCTGACAATTCCGGGCTGAATATCATCAATGACATAATCCATAACATAATACCGGTCTGGAAAATTGACGAAAGATACCCCTGTATAATATGTTTTTTCTTATAATGTCCTACTTCATGTGCCAGAACTGCCACGAGTTCCTCCACAGAATGATTATTTATTAGGGTATCAAACAGGACAATCTTTTTCTTTTTCCCAATTCCTGAAAAGTATGCATTAGCTTTGGTGGATCTTTTTGATCCGTCAATTACGTATACGTTTTCAAGTGGAAATTTTACACCATTCGTATAATCCTGAATAGCCTTTTTAAGATCACCGGCTTCAAGTGGTATCAGCTTATTAAACAAGGGAACGATCAATGTTGTATAGAACATGTTCATAAATAGGGTAAACAGACTGATTACTACCCAGAAGTATATCCAGAAATTTGCACCCAGTTTTTGAATAAGAAACAACAGTACAGTAAGAATTCCACCGCCGATTAAAACTGTAAGAAAATAACCTTTAAGCTTATCCGTTAAGTATGTTTTGGGAGTCGTTTTATTGAATCCGTATTTTTCTTCAATTACAAATGTTCCATATAGATCGAATGGTGATCCAAGTATATCAGCTAAAATAAACAAGAAGCCAATGAAGGATAATGACAATAAGATCTCATTTGATATTTGTTCCCTTAGAACTCCATCTAACCATCCGAATGCCCCTGAAAGAATCAGGATCATGATTATTACAAAATTCAGTGTTGATGTCAGGAAAGAAAATCTGTCGCCTTCCCTGTTGTAGGCTATTGATTTTTTATATTTCTCCTCATCATAGATCCCCCTGACCTCATCCGGCAGGTTATCCTTCATAGCACGGTAATTTAACCAGCCAGTATATTTTTCTATAAGAAATTCAGCTACAAGAATTACGATATAAATCCGCAGCAGGACATCTGCCTCCATAGTCTTCCCCTATTTTCGTAACGATTATAATTCCCTGAGAACGGTATCTTTACGGTCTGCTCCTGTAGAAATAATACCTATTGGGACTCCGAATTGACTTTCAAGATAATTTACATAATCCTTCAGTTCACCTGGTAGACTATCATAATTGGAAATGCCTCTGATTTCCGAATTCCATCCTTTTATGTCTCTAAACAATGGTTTTACATCCGTATTATTCAGGTCATATGGTAATCTATTTGAAACATTACCATTCATCTGGTATTGTTCTCCCACTCTTATGGTTTCAAAGTGATCCAGTACGTCAGCTTTTGTCATAAACATCCTGGTTACACCATTCAGCATAATTGTATATTTCAAAGCCGGTACATCCAACCAGCCACATCTCCTGGGACGCCCTGTTGTGGCACCATACTCACGACCAACCTTTCTCAATTCTTCTCCTGTATCGTCCAGTAGTTCGGTTGGAAATGGACCACTTCCAACCCTTGTACAGTAGGCTTTGAATATCCCAAATACTTCTCCAATGTTTGAAGGGGCCACACCTAATCCGGTAGATGCACCAGCAGCAGTTGTATTGGAACTGGTAACAAATGGATAACTTCCAAAATCAACATCCAGCATAGATCCCTGGGCACCCTCAGCTAAAATTTTGTTTCCTGCACTCAATTGATCGTTGATCATGTATGCGCTATCAATGATTTTTAAGTCCTTCATGAATTCAATAGCTTCAAAAAATTCCTTTTCTATGGGAACCAGATCATACTCGAACTGCATAGAATCCAGAATCTCCAGATGTTTATCCCGAAGGCACTCATATGAGTTTAGAAAATTATTGCCCTCTATGTCACCAACCCGGACACCCAGTCTTGCCACTTTATCCTGATAAGTTGGTCCTATGCCTTTTAAAGTAGATCCGATTTTACTTTTCCCCTTTGCTTCTTCATATGCTTCATCAAGCAAGCGATGTGTTGGAAGGATCAAGTGAACCTTGTTTGCAACATACAGGCGAGATGTAGCATCCACATTCAATGCATTCAGGGCCTCAACTTCCTTTTTTAAAATTACCGGATCGAGGACTACTCCATTGCCGATTATGTTAATAATATTTTCACGAAAGATACCTGATGGAATCTGGTGTAATACATGTTTAATACCTTCAAATTCCAGCGTATGCCCAGCATTGGGGCCACCCTGAAACCTGGTAATCACCTGATAATTTGGGGCTAAAAAATCAACGATTTTCCCTTTACCTTCATCTCCCCATTGAAGTCCCAGTAATACATCTACTTTAGTCATGGATCCGGATTATAAAATACAATGATTAAAACTTTGCAATTATTTATGATTGGTCAATATCTTAACCGCTTCATCCTTATTGTCAACGATTGTAAATATCTTATTCAATTTTGTTATTAAAAGTAATTTTTGAATATTTTCTGATGGTCTGATCAATACCAGTTCTCCTTCCTGGTTCCTGAACTTTGTTAATAAAGTGATTAATACTCCAATTCCGCTACTGTTCATATATCTTACTGCTGAAAGGTTCACGGCACATAAAATTATTCCATTATGTATAGTATCATTGGCTAATTGTACCAGTTCAGGGCCATTATTTTCACCAATCAGATCTCCAGTCATTGATAAAACGAGCACACCATCAATTTCTTCGTGATTATATTCCATAGCTTAAATGATAAAAATCAATTTACAGTTTTATTGCTTTTATTTTTTGCAAAGAAATATAGAGAATGATGTGTGATATCAATTTCGAACATTTCTTCGAGTGTATTTTTTATATTCTGAATTCGAGGATCACAGAATTCAATAACATTTCCATTATTTAATAGAATATGATCATGTTGTTTAAATCCGTATGATTTCTCGTATTGAGCCAGATTGGATCCAAATTGATGTTTGCCGACAAGATCGCATTCTACAAGTAAGTCAAGCGTATTATAAACAGTCGCTCTGCTCACACGGTAATTTTTGTTCTTCATGCTGATGTACAAAGACTCAACATCAAAATGTCCGTCCCGACTGTAGATTTCCTCTAAAATCGCAAAACGTTCAGGGGTTTTGCGTAAACTTTTATTCTCAAGATAGGCCGTAAAAATCTTGGTTACTTCTTCAAATATCTTTTCATTCAGGGCCATAAAATATTAATTGGAGGAATACAAATATAGAATTTTAAATCGGCAATATTTATCCTTCGATTTAAAAAGTAGCAACCCAATTTCTACGCTATTTTGTATCAAATCTGGTTACTTTAACTACCCCATTCACTTTTCTCAACTTGTTGATCAGTAACTCAAGATGGATCGTATCATTCACATATAGCATAATCTTGCCTTCAAATATCCCATTTTCAGTATCTATCGATAATGAACGCATATTAACCTTCAATTCGTGAGAGATTATCGAAGTGATATCATTTATAAGTCCCAGACGATCCGTTCCTATGATCTTAATCCCCGCAAGAAAAGCCACTTTCTTTTGTGAGGTCCATTTAGCCTTCACTACCCGATGACCATGCCTTGACATTAATTCTATTGCATTTGGGCAATTTGTCCTATGAACCTTTATCCCTTCGTTAATGGTTACGAATCCAAATACATCATCCCCGGGTATGGGATTACAGCATTTTGCCAGGGTATAGTCGATAATGTCCATATCCTCGCCAATAAGCAACATGTCCCTGCTCTTCCCGGTTGCCTGGGACATCTGTTTTTCAAATGTACTGGCATCATGAACCTTTTTAGAAACTTCAGTCTTCTTCCGTTCCCGAACTTCCTTAAATCGTTTGATGTCAGTATGATCTATTTCACCTTTCCCGATTTTAAAATATAACTCACTATTTGTACTGACATCAAAATATGCACGAATCTGATCAACCGTTTCTTCAGTGGCATTCAACTTCATTTGTTTCAGTTTCCTGCCAACAATCTCTTTCCCCAGATTTATTATGGTTTTCCTTTCTCCTTTCAATAGATCTTTGATTTTTGATCTAGCTTTGGAGGTGGCTACAAAGCGCAACCAGTCTTCATTTGGTTTCTGTTTGTTTGAAGTAAGTATCTCTACCTGATCCCCATTTTTCAAGGTGTAGTTTAAAGGAACAAGTTTCTGGTTGATCTTGGCTCCTAAACAGTGTTCTCCTACTTCTGAGTGTATTTCAAATGCAAAATCGAGAGCAGTGGATCCATGCGGCAACACCTTTAAGTCTCCCTTGGGTGTAAACACATAAACTTCTTCGTAAAACAGGTTCTGACGAAAATCATCAACAAATTCGATGGCTGTGGATTCACTTTGTTCCAGCATGTCCCGTACCCGTCTAATCCATTCTTCCAACCCTGATTCCTGAGATTTCTGACTGTTATCTTTATATTTCCAATGAGCAGCATATCCTTTCTCCGCTATTTCATCCATCCTTTGAGTCCGGATCTGGACTTCTACCCAAAGTCCTGTCCTGCTCATAACCGTGGTATGGAGTGATTCATACCCATTAGTTTTAGGGGTACTGATCCAATCCCTCAATCTATCAGGATTGGGTTTATAAAAATCCGTCACAATAGAATATACCTGCCAACAAGCGGCCTTTTCTTTCTCGATGGGTGTTTCCATCGTTATCCGGATGGCAAAAATATCGTATACCTCTTCAAAAGGAATATTCTGATTTTTTATTTTATTGTATACAGAATAAACCGATTTTGGTCTTCCCTTGATATTGAAATCATAACCCTGATTATCCATTTCAATTGAAATCGGCTTAATAAACTTGCGTATAAACCGGTCACGAACCGGTTTCGTTGCCTTCATTTTTTCTGCGATCTCAATGTAAATCTCAGGTTCAGAATATTTAAGATATAGATCTTCGAGCTCCGTTTTAATGGCATTCAAACCCAGACGATGAGCCAGCGGGGCATACAGGTATATTGTTTCAGAAGAAGTTCGTAATTGTTTATTCCGGGGAAGGCTGTCCAGTGTTCTCATATTATGAAGTCTGTCAGCCAGTTTTATCAGTATTACCCTGACGTCTTCTGAGAGGGTGAATAACATTTTACGAAAGTTCTCAGCCTGTTGGGATGAGCCATACTCGAAAACTCCGGATATTTTAGTCAGGCCATCAATAATCCGCGCTACTTTCTGACCAAATTCCCGTTCAATGTCTTCGATCTCAAATTCGGTATCCTCTACAACATCATGAAGGAGAGCTGCTATAATTGAAGTGGCTCCGAGGCCAATTTCATCCACACAGATCAATGCTACTTCTATTGGATGGTAGATATATGGCTCACCAGAACGGCGACGCATCCCTTTATGCGCCTCTAAAGCCGTATTGAATGCTTTCCTTATAATTTTATCATCCCCGGGCTGTAATATAGGCTTTGCATGCCTGAGCAGTCTATTGTATTTACTTAGAACTTCTTTCTTCTCTACTTCCGCTTCAACGGTAATCATTTATCTTCTGCTTCCTTATGTTACAATTTTCCTTAAATCAATTTATGAATTTAGATAAATTACCTCTTTATTGCTTATCTTTGCATTCCGTTTTCCAATCGCGGATGTGGCGAAATTGGTAGACGCACTAGACTTAGGATCTAGCGCCGCAAGGCTTGGGGGTTCGAGTCCCTCCATCCGCACTATATAACCCTCGATCAAAGCCACATTATCCGGATTGAGGGTTTTTATTATTTATTAACACTAAATTATTTCGTCTTGGATATTAAATTGGACAAGAATTCGTCAACCGAAGCTTTAATTAAAATTACATTAAAGGAATCTGATTATCAACCCAAGGTTGAAGAAAAGGTTAAAGATTATAGTAAAAAAGCTAATATTAAGGGTTTCAGGCCCGGGAAAGTGCCTGCTGGTATGATCCGTAAGCTCTATGGTACAGCCATTAAAGTCGAGGAGATCAATCATCTCCTTTCTGATTCTCTCAGGGATTATATAAAAGACAATGACCTTAAGATCATTGGTGAACCGCTGCCAAACAGGGAACAAAACAAAGACATTGATTGGGATACACAGATTGAGTTCGAATTTG
>JBHOSY010000195.1:0-7370 GCA_042584165.1 Bacteroidota bacterium
GCATATTTCACCTATCCGAGGATTTTAGGACACGAATTGGCTGCTGAGGTTGTTGAAATTAAGGATAACTCCAACGGAATCAGACCTGGGGATAATGTTGTGGTCATACCCTATATGAGTTGTGGAAAATGTACAGCATGTAAAAAGGGTATCACTAACTGTTGCTCCAACATTCGTGTAATGGGTGTTCACACGGATGGTGGTATGCAGGAATTCATTACAGTTCCATCTTCTTTCTTACTACCAGCAGGGAAATTGTCTCTGGAAGAAATAGCTATTGTTGAGCCACTGGCAATAGGAGCACATGGAATTCGGAGATCTGGTATGAAGCCCGGTGATACAGTTGTTGTTATTGGTTGCGGGCCGATAGGTATCGGCATTATGAAATTGGCCCAGGTTGGTGGAGCTACTGTAATTGCCATGGATGTAAATAATCAACGGGTGGCATATGCGAAAGAAGAGATAGGAGTAGACTATGCAATAAACGTCGCAACGAATTCTGTCGATGAAGTTAGCAAAATCACCAGTGGGAATATGGCAGAAGTTGTATACGATGCTACCGGGAATAAAAAGGCGCTTGAAAGTGGCCCGGATTATCTGGCAGTTGGAGGGCGATTTATCATGGTTGGATTATCAAAAGGTGAATTGACGTACGTACATCCTAAAATCCATTCCAGGGAAGCTACGATTATGTGTAGTAGAAATGCTACCATGGAAGATTTTGATCATGTTATCAACGTTTTATCGCAGGGGAATTTTCCTGTGAATTCATTTGTGACCCATAAGATAGACTATACTGATATGATTGATAAATTTGATTCCTGGCTTAATCCCGAAACCGGTGTAATAAAAGCAATGATCAGTTTCTAATATTTAAATGGGTATGAGATCACTTATCGTTATCGCAGTTATTTTATTGAAGATATTACCGAGTTGCAATCCTCCTACACAAACCTCTTCGTACAAACAAGAACTTATTGTTTGTGGCTGGGATGAGGTGTATATCCTGGATATGAATAGTCAGGAAGAGGAACAGCCACAAAAGATATGGACATGGAGGGGAGCAGACCGATCAGATTTGCCTGAGTCATATAAATCCCTCTTTAAATCCACAGATGAATGCAAACCTTTTGATCAAGGCAATAAAATTTTAATTACCTCGTCAGGTGGAGGGGTTGCATATGTTGATCGGAAACAGGACCGTGTTTTGTGCTATTGTCGAGTTGCAAATGCACATTCCGCCGACCTGCTACCGAATAACCGGATTGCGGTTGCTGCCTCACATGCCCCAAATGGAGATGGAGATCGACTTATTATTTTTGATATCAACTTACCGGATAAAGAATTATGGAGTGAGGAATTGTCATGGGGACACGGTGTGGTATGGGATGAGAAAAGGCAACTCTTATATGCACTTTCCGGAGAGGATATTCGAATCTTTAAATTAAATGATTGGGAATCGGATGCACCAAAACTTGATTCTGTATCAACTGTTATACTTCCTGAAAGAGGAGGGCACGATTTTTATCCTGTACCTGCAACAAATTATCTAAGTTTAACTACAGGAACTAAATGCTGGCTTTTTGATCGCGATACAAAGGAGATTACACCTCATCCGGATATAGCTGAAAAGGCACACGTAAAGTGTATCAGCCAGCATCCGATAACCAAGCAGATTGTCTATGTTCAGGCTGAAGGAGAAAATTGGTGGGCGGAACGTCTTCATTTCCTCAATCCTGACGAAACATATTATGTATCTGGTGAGCATTTTTATAAAGTGAGATGGAACATCGCCGTTGAGTAATCCAAATAGCAGATCTCAAAATTCCAATAATCAATTCAGCTTTAGAGATGATACACACATCGATTAAAATATGGCTTATGGAGCCACATTTAATCCCTCATAACGTATATTCCATGTTCCATCATCCGGGAAACCAGGTGCATGGCGGTTAGGTGCTCCATCCCAACCTGCTGCCATCATCGCAACTGCATAAAGTATTCCTCCATTTCCAGGGAAGTACCAGCCTTCATTGATACCATTCAGCGCATAAGTGTTTCTTGGCACATCTTTCATTAGGATATCAATTGCAATGTCTGGCTGACCTGTACGTGCTGCTGCCATGGCACCCCAGGGGAAATCCCATCCCCAGGTATTCTCCCATTGCCATGTTTCATTGATTTTTTGGACAGTTTTTCGTGCCACGTCTATATCTACACCTTCTTCAAATGGTAAAAAAGCAAAAGGCCCTAAAGGATCAGGATGTCCGTAATTCAATTCAGTATATGTATTATGCCAGTCTTTGCAAAATAGATAGACGCTATCAGATTGAGGTAAGGGAGCCAGGTGAGTAATAACTTTTTGCCAGTCTGGGTTGCGTTGGAGCCCAAGTCGTTCTCTCCATTTCTGAGTCATTCCGAGTCCCCATCGCCAATATGTGATTTCGAAGGCCGGATCAGTACCATCTCCGTTTTCGTTCGCTGTTCGCACAGGAGATAAATGATACACCATTTCTTCCTCATCCCAAATGGGAAAATCGGCCATGTAATCTGCCGTTGCAAAGACAACATCTTTCCATTTCTCCAGGACACCGGGTGTTGGATTTAATCGATACTCCAATTCGGCAAAGAAAATTGGATGAGGTTGTTGCCAATGCAAAACAAAGCTTCCTTCCCAGGTGGCGGTTCGTCCTTCCGGTCCACACTGCTTCCCCCATTTGGCTCCATTATAACCGAATTGCTTCGCCAAAGCTTGTGCTGTTGGGAGGAATCTTTCATAAACTTTCAACGCTTCTTCGGATAGTTCCCAACGATCCCAAAGAGCATAGTGGGCAAGATGCCACCAGACCATCTCCATATGAAATTGAGAACTCCAGAAATCTCGGCCCATCAATCCAAACTCCCCTGATGGTAGGCTACCTGATGATTGAGACCGCATAAGATACTGCGACAGGACTATTCGCCTTTCCAATTCTCTCCAACGGGGATCTTTACTACCTGATAAATCAATAACACCGCCACTCTCCCAATATGCTTGCCAGGCTTTGGTTGCCTCCTTCCTTGTGTCTTCAAAATTACTGAGGCTTTCTAAAGGAGAGCTATTAAATCCTACTGAAAATTCAATTGTTTCGTGTCCTGCACTGGTTTTTAGAATGTACTTGTGTGGATCCTCGTCACTGCCAGAAAACACCCCTTCATTGAAACATTCCCAGCGTACATGATAGACAGAACTGTCAAGTAATCTAACCAGTGTCAGTTGATTTTTTTGATGGTCGGCTCGTGTTTCATGTCGCTCTACCAGATTCCAGTTCCCATAATAATTCTTATCGGTCATACTTTTATCCGGGTATGGGAAATCAAGCATAATTGCCAACTGCCCTCCCTTAATCAAGGCGGATTCAATTCGAATGGCAATCAAATCATTATATGGATGGATTGTTGTACTTGTGGTTACGATTTGACCATCCAATTCGAAGGTCGTTGTATGAATCCCATCCCAAATATTGAGTGTACGGCTACAACTCCTGATTTCGTTGATCTGGAGGGTATCTCCATTTCCCCGGATCAATCGCAGTCGACCAAGATTGATGGGATGTGGATTGTTGAACATCCATCTGCTAACAGCATGGCTCGCCGATGCTTGCCGCATTGGCCCTGTAATTCTTCCTGTATCAATAGTACCTGTTGGAGGAACATCCTCCCAGGATTTTTCTTCCGGGAGTGGGAAACTATGCCAGGCCCAGTGTGATAACGTATTTCCTGAAAATGTCTGCAGTCCAGTACCATCTGTCCCGAAGCAGAATTCACCATTACCAACAGGTAACACAGCATGTAAGTCATCTGATTCAATTGTATGTCTTGTTACAACTTCCTTACGGTTGATTAATGATTCACAACCGAAAAAGAATGAAACAACTGTTGTACATAGAAGCAGTAGAAATATTACATTATTTTTTTTCATTGATCTGTTAATATTGCGTTTTGAACTTAATATTTCACTGAATCACCTCCTGACGAATTAACAATAAATAATTTTTATTCGATGATCCTCAACATTATCTCTTTTTTCCGGCTGCCCAGAATATTGCATTTTGAAAAAGTCTTGTATAAGCTTTGTTCTGGAACAGATTTGGTGAGTGCCCCATGAAAATGTATATATTCCTGGCTGGATATTCAGTATTTGTCCAGACCACAGGATGATACCCCATCTTTTTATCGGAGGAAGGTTTGTAACTTGATTCATCCACGCTGGCAAGGACTTTCACCTGCCCCCGAGGGCTTTTGTCATAGGTATACCACTCCTCATCATTAATAGTAAATGTTGAGGGTAAACCTTTCATACATGGATGATTTCGGTCTTCAACCATTACCATACCCTGTGCCAGATCTGCAATATAATCTTTGAATTGAATGTTTCCCATAAATTCTGAATACCATGTCCACATTGGGAATCCGTCAAACTCACCAAGAAGAGTAGCATGGTGAAAGCCAATCCACCCTCCTTTCCCATTTTCGATATATTGTTGAAAAGCGTATTTTGCTTTATCTCCCCAATTATATGGAGGATAGTCAAGCTGGATAATTAGCCGGTACTCTTCTAAATATTTCTCCTCAATAATATGTGGATTACAGATGTAATCAATTGCGAAATTTCTGTCTTCACCAAGTTTATTCAACCATACTCTTGCCTCCTGTGTAAATTTCAAATGATGTCCTCCATCTTCTGATATTACAAGTACTTTAAATTCCGAGTCTTCCGGCACGACCTGCCCATAACAGAAAACAGAGTTAGTTGTCAATAAAAAGAACAGAATATAAAGGCATAACAGTTTCATGATATTTCAATTTTGGAAACCAGTTTTAATCGGGTTCACAGATTGTATTTTTCCAATTGATTAAATGGTATCGTTTATCAAAATCCCGGTCCTCTATTTCTCCAATCCCACTTTTTTCATGTAGGTTAAATTCTTTTCTATCAACTTCGATCTGGTCTGCACGCTTGCCCCTGAACGCAGGCCATCTTCAGGAGTATTCAGCACATAATCTACCAGTTTTTCTGTCGTTGTTGTGGCCACATGGGTTCTTGTATCCGAAGAAGCGTAATAGATGTATACATCGCCATTATCCTTCTGCACCCAGCCATTCGCAAAAACTACATTCGAAACATCTCCTACACGTTCTTCTCCTTCGGGTGCCATGAAATAACCTGCTGGTTTTCTGATCATTTTTGAAGGGTCTTCCAGGTCTGTGAGGAACATATACAAAACATATCTCAAACCGGCTGCAGTATTTCGAACCCCGTGAGCAAGGTGAAGCCATCCCTCATCCGTTTTGATTGGTGCCGGACCCTGCCCGTTTTTCACCTCATTAACCGTATGATATTGCTTGAAATCGATGATATCCTCTTTTTTGATCACGGGTTTTTTAATGTCCTTACACAATCCCCAACCGATACCGCCACCTTTCCCTGTGCTGATAAATCCTTCCTGCGGTCTTGTATAAAATGCATATTGTCCATTTATGAATTCAGGATGAAGCACACAGTTCCTTTGCTGGGGAGATGGTGATTTCAAATCAGGAAGCCTTTCCCATTTAATCAAATCCCTTGTACGAGCGATACCACACTGGGCCTCAGCTGAAGACTCATCACCGGGAGGAGCCTTTGGATCTTTGCGTTCAGTGCAGAACAAACCATAGATCCAGCCATCCTCATGTTTGACCAGGCGCATATCATATACATTGATATCCGGGTCTTTAGTCTCTGGCATATTAATAGGAAAATCCCAAAATTTAAAGTTATCGATACCGTTATCACTTTCGGCGATGGCGAAAAAGGATTTACGATCCCAGCCTTCAACCCTGACAGCGAGGTATATTTTACCGAAAAGTTCAGTGGCGCCAACATTAAATGCCGCATTAACACCCTGCCGTTCCATTAAATGCGGATTGGTTTCGGGATTCAGATCATATCGCCAGAAAACGGGTGTATGAAGATTTGTAACTACGGGATTTACATATCGGTCGTAAATTCCGTTACCTTGTCGTTGCTTTACATTAGATCTTGAGATGAGTTTCTGATGCGATTCAAAAAGTTTCTTTACGTTGTTGTTGAATTGTTCGGTTTCCATGGATGTATTTTATTTTAACCTGGGATATCTTAATGTCTATGTAGCTTTGACTTCCCTGAAATTAAGCCACTAAGACACTAAGTACACACCAAGTATTGTTTTTAACTAAAATTTCAAGTAATTCAAATTAGCCGGGTAATTTCCTGTACCAGGTCTTATACAATATGAGACCACAAATGATCGCAAGAATTACCGTAACAAAAATCGGCATTGATTCCTGTAAAACTATGTAAATTGGTAAGGCAACCAAAGCTGTCTGCCCGATCGTACCTATTACGATATTGAACATATCTCGCCAGAAATTTTTATTCCTTTCAAAATCAGGATCTGTGGATTTGATATTATCATATATCGGCTTCCAGAATCCCCATGGTTTTACCGTTGAATAGAATTTCTTCAGAACTTCCTGTTCGGTAGCGGGAGCGGCATAGGTCCCTATGATCCCTCCAGCCAATGATATAACGAGAATTAATGGAAAGTAATAAAGATCGAGTGTCTCGCTGAAAACATATGGGAATATCAATGCAGGGATTATACCGGCTACCATCCCCCAGAAATATCCATGACCATTGAATCGCC
Source organism: Bacteroidota bacterium (assembly GCA_042584165.1). Taxonomy (GTDB): domain Bacteria; phylum Bacteroidota; class Bacteroidia; order Cytophagales; family Cyclobacteriaceae; genus JBHOSY01. The sequence continues at coordinate 6,708 of JBHOSY010000195.1, forward strand.
ACCAGTACCACTTAAGAACATTGGATACGATATAGCTTCCCCAGAGAGCAGATACAATCCACTGAAGGACTGAATTTACATTCTCTGCAAAGAATCCAAAGATCACACTGACGGTCACTACCAGTAGTCCGGATGCATAATTAATTGTTCTTAATTGTTTCTGCGAAGCATCAGGTTTAAGGTATTTCAGATATACGTCGTTGATGAGGTAAGCTTGCGCCGCGTTGAGGGTTCCAGCAAATGTAGACATAAACGCTGCCATAAGACCAGCAAGAAGTAATCCCATAAATCCGATTGGAACAAATTGGCTGATGGCAGAAGGTAAAACCTGCTCAAAATCAATTTGTCCTCCTACAACCAGGTCAAGTTTATCATAAAACAACAAACCAAGAATACCGAAACCGGCAATCATGAAATATCGAACGGGTTGAAGGACTACAGAAACAAATCCACTCATCATTGCTGCCTCTTTTGGATTTTTTGTGGCAAGGATTTTCTGCATATCATAGTTTGGGGCAGGACCGGCAGCACTCACCAGTATTCCCTTGAAAAGCATCATGGTAAAGAATATGGAGAAGAGTGAATAGCCATCTGAGGCAATTTTGGCATTAATCTCATCGATTATGCCCGTCCAATCCAGGTTCAGCTTTGCGCCGAAAAAGG
>JBHOSY010000196.1:0-7348 GCA_042584165.1 Bacteroidota bacterium
CCTTTACTGACATAGTCCATCACCTCAACTGCTGGCGTTTTCGGACCTTCTGTACACAAAACAGTCGACGAAAAAACCGAAAGGTCCTTCGTGTTATGCACTGAATACGAACGTACCAAAGCAGAAGCTGAAAAACTGGTGATGGACTATGTCAGTAAAGGTCAACATATAGTAATTGTAAATCCAACCCGGATTTATGGACCGGGATTACTAAATGAGAGCAACAGTGTTACAAGGATGATTAATCTATACATAAATGGCAGATTCAGGGTATTACCTGGTGATGGAAATAGCATAGGAAATTATGTGTTTATCGACGACATCGTAAGGGGTCATATCCTCGCCATGGAAAAAGGGAAGAGCGGTGAAAAATATATCATGGGAGGTGCCAATGTGTCTTACCGTGATTTCTTTAATGTTCTATCCTGTGTGACAGGTAAAAAATATTTCCAGTTTAATTTACCGATCTCTTTTATGCTGGCAATTTCGAGTGTGATGTTATTTCTGGCAAAAACAATCCAAATATCACCACTAATAATTCCTCCATGGGTAAGGAAATATAATTATAACTGGGAATTGTCAAGCCAGAAATCCATAAATCAGCTTGGATACAGATTTACTTCTCTGGAAGAAGGATTACGCAGAACAGTTAAATACCTCACTGAATTAAATTTAAATCCATCATGGAAAATGGATCAAAATATTTCACTCTAATTACGGGGGCTAGCACTGGATTGGGTAAAGAACTGGCCATAGAATGTGCTAGTAGAAAAATGAATCTTATCCTGGTATCATTGCCGGGTGAAAATCTGCCATGCTTATGTAAATTGTTAAAGTCTGAGTACAAAGTTATTGTTCAGTGTTATGAAATCGATCTAACCCTGAAGAATGCACCATATAAATTATTCAGTTGGATTAATGATCAATTTTCATTAAAGATAATCATTAATAATGCTGGAATAGGTGGGACAATTCCTTTTGATCAATCTTCGATAAAGTTCATAGACGATATTATTCAACTAAATATACGGGCAGTCTCAGTCCTGACAAGGCTACTGATTCCTGAATTAAAAAAGCATAGCAGGGCATATATTTTAAATGTATCAAGTATGGCAGCTTATAGTCCCATGCCCTATAAATCCGTTTACACAGCTTCAAAAGCGTTTATTTATCATTTTTCAAGGGGATTACGAGAAGAACTGAAAGGAACATCCATTCGAGTAAGTGTTCTGAATCCGGGACCAATAATGACAAACTCCGATGTGATAGCCAGGATTTTAAAACAGGGATTCTGGGGAAGAATAGGGCTTGTTACGGCAAAAAGAATTGCCCGGATCGCTATTCGTTCAATGTTGAAAGAAAGGACGGTCATCATTCCTGGATTTTTTAATAAAATATATTTAGTACTGGTAAGACTAATTCCTGTAAGCATCGTGTTACCATTAATAGCTATGAAATTAAGAAAGGAATTAGAGGTTACATAGGGCAAAAGTTTGAATCCGTATCCGGATTTATTCATCACAAAGATCTGTATCTTCTCGTATCTCTACACAGAGAAAGATATTGGAAGACATGAAAATCAAGCAGATAGTCCTTCAGCAAAAGTGGGCTGATATAGAGAAAAGGATTTACAACACTGATGAGAATATGCTGAAGAGTATCTCCAAGTTGAAAACAGAAGGTGGAATTGGTATGATTGAGATGTTAAAGTTTGAACCAGAAGGAGACTTGACTATAGTTCTGGAGAAAGTTGAATAGAAAATATTCCTCTGGCTACGAGGACATTAAGATTTTAAAATTCACCCAGTTGCGAGAAGTGATCCAGAAGGTTAATTCTCATATACAAGGCCTTTATCACTTTCAGTCAGGTGCAATTGTGAAATAGCGGTGAGGCTTTTTGCTGGGATATTGATTGCCTGGGCCCTATTTTCTAGATCAACTTTGCTAACTGGATTCAATGGATTTTTGTTATTCAGTATCTTTTCTTCCGTTACCTGGTATAAATAAAAATCGCTCTCCTGACTCTCTTCAAAATGCAATTTCAGATTATAATCAGTGTCATCACGGTTTACCAGGTACATTGTAATAGTTCCTCCAGGATTTCTTAGAACACCAGCATACAAGTGGCATGAATCAGGAAGGTTAGATAATTCATATTTCATGATTTCAGCATATTTGGAGGCAAACCTGGTGATGATTCCATAACCATAATATGCGACTGGTTCAGGCTCTGCTGATTTATAATATTGTTTTGATTCCCGGTCAAAGGTCCGGATTAATTGCCATTGTCCATCCAGGTCGCCCCGGTTGGTGAAACTCCAGCGATTGAAAGCATCAACCTCCTGTCGTAGACCTCTCATAATTCCCTCCGCATTAGAGAGGGCGGCTTCGAAACTTTTAGGTCCGGGATTATCACCCCTCCAGCCCAGTTGCATATTTCCGAATTCAGTAAGTAAGAAAGGTTTGTTGTGTTTTCTTGCCCAATCTACCCAGTCAGATATGATAGCCTCTTCTTTATCTCCGATACCCTGGTAGGAATGAATATCATAAGAACCGATATAAGGATCAAAGTCTATCTTTGATGCATCAAAGGGGGGCATGTCAGTCCAGTCAGGACCTGAAAGTATAACATCCAAATCACGGGCATCTATTTCTTCGTGAACACGTTTCCAGGCAGGTGTTACTGATCCTGTACCATCTCCAAAACCCCACCAATACCCCCATGTACCGCCCGGGGGTTCATTAACAATTGATATATATTTTATGCATGTATATCCCCTGGTATTAATTAGATGATCCAGTAATGTTCCTATTCCCTCAGCAAAATCATCCACAGAATTTGGTGCACTTAGAAGGGGGTGAACACCAGGAATTGCATTCCATTCTACATACGCCCACATTTGCTGTAAGAAAACATCAGCACCTGCTTTTTCACACCAATCCAGAATCCTGAATAAAGCCTGCATTTCTTCATTTTCCCAGTCGAACTTGTTCCTGTCAGGCTCATACATCCGTTGGCTTAACTCCACCCGCATGAAATTCAATCCCAACCACTCCGCATGATTGCAGATCTGTTCCCAGGCATCTTCATATTCCAAAGGAGGATTACCGCCCCAGGCACTCCCCCTGGTGGTCCCGTCATGAACCGGGTACTCGTATAAATGATTATTTTTTGGGATATCTTTAATAATCGAATGCCAGGAAGCTCCCATCCCCCCTGCCATTGTGTGAACAACATCTTCTGGATGGACTGATAACTTAATAATACTATCGTCCTTATTACAACTAATAAGAAATGTAGTAATGCATACAATAAAGAAATATCGGGTCGATTTCATTTTAAGAGAAATAACTATTCGTTCTGATTATAATTTAATTGCTTTACTTTTTTCGCCCCAAACTGAGATGTTCGCACCGGAACATTTTCCATTATCCATAAGAAATTCAATAGCCAAATGACCTTCTTCGGGTGTGATATATTTGTGCTGGGATTTTGGGATCAGGGCAGTTCTACCAGTCCATGGCGAATTTATGAATAGGATTTTATTGCTGTATTCAAATTTAAACTCAGCAAAATAATCCGTAAGCCTGAAGATACCTTCAAATTCTTTTATTACTTCCAGGGTGTCATAATAGCTTTCAATTTCAGGGTATAAATTATCATATCTATAGGCGTCCGGTAAGCGAATGTTGATAAATATTCCGTCTATTTCACCAGGCTTTTCCAGTTTCATGGAAAAAGTATTCGATTTTTCCCAAATAGAAGCACTTTTAGTAATTATATTGGTATTTTGAGAATCAGAATATACAACTCTTATACGAAGGGGGACCGGTTTGTTCCCGATTTTTTCAACAGTCAAAATCCCATCAGAAAAACTTTTCAGGCGCAAATCGGGCTGGCTGAACTCAAAAAACCATGGTGACCAGAACCAACCAAGATCTCTGCCACTAACATTTTCAAACGTGTAAAAGAAATCATAAGGTGTTGGTGATTTTTTTGCCCACCTGATAATATACTCCTTAAGGCAGCCATGAAAAACATCAGGACCAAGGATATGATGCAGCATACCATAGACAAAGGCAGGGATACCATAAGCCATGGAGTTATAATTACTTCCATCCGTATATTGAGAAGATGTTATCAGAGGTAGATCATGGTATCTTCCTGCCATATTTGACAGACCTGCATCATAGACAATCCCGGTATCAGGTTGATTCCTGAAATAAGTGTTAGTAACTGTTCTGGTAATAAGATTAGCCCATCCTTCATCCATCCAGGCAAAGCGCTTTTCATTGGTGCGGACATACATGGGAAAGTATGTATGGAACATCTCGTGTATGGTTACACCTCTCCCGGGATACCCATTATTAGCCATCATGGGGTATTCCATTCCTCCCCTTTCACTGCCAATGAATGTCGTAAATACGGGATAAGGGTAAGGAACACCCGGAATATCTTCGGAGAAGTGTTTCATTGTCTTTTGTTGTATTGCAGTTAATTTAGCACAATCCACCGCTCGATCAGAGGGGAAGACAGAGTTGATAAGTACATCCCTTCCATCAACTGGCTGAATGGCAGCATCCCAGCCATAATGGTCGCTTATGCCAAATGCAAAATCAGAGACTTCTTGCGCTTTAAAGTGCCATCCTTTACCGGAATGATTAATGCCTTCTTCTATATCATGCGGTGTGATTACATTAATGACCCTACTGCTCTTCTTTGCTTCCAGAAAACGTTTGTAAATTTTCTTATCAAGTACATCTTTACCATTTTGTAATTCCCCTGTCGCCCAAACAGTAATAGTTTCCGGTACATTGATTGTTACATCAAAATTTGCCAGGTTATTATAGAATTCTGTTCTTCCCCCATAATTGAGTTGATCCCAACCAAATATGTCATCAAAGACAGATATCTGAGGATACCAGTAGGCAACAAAATATGAAGTACTGTCAACTCTTCCGGTTCGATTGGATGACCACGGTATATAAGTAATCCAGTCTATTTCCAGGGAAATAGAGGTACTGGGATTAAGTGCCTTATTCAAATGTATGATCATATTAGTACCGCTTCGGCTAACTTCCCTGCTTTTGACCTCGTAAACCGTGCCATCTACAACCAGGCGTGATATTTCTACTCCATCAGTAAGATCTTCCGGTGCCCATGAATCCGGATCCCGGGCTTTCATTTTTGCATAAACATCATAGTACAACCTTACTACGAGTGAACTTAAGCTTTTAGAACTGTTATTATAATATATCACCTTTTCTGTTCCTCTAATCGTGCGGGTTGCAAGATCAATTGAAGCTTCAATAGTATAATCAACTGTATTTTGCCAGTAATTTGGGCCAGGCTTACCATTCCAGCTCCTGGTATCACTTTCATAAGCCTGCTTAAATTCCTTTGCCATGTAAAACCTTGTTTCCTGGGCTTTAAGGTATACATTGGCTAAAACAAACTGGAGACTGATTAAGCATAATAAAAATCTCTTCATATCACTCAAGGATTAAAAAAGCAATGAACAGAATGGAAGATTCACTTTTTTTAAAAGTTAAGGAAATAAAGTTAATTCATACACGGTTCCTGCAACCTTTTTCCTGATTTGGTATATATTGCTGAAAAATTCCATAAAAATCTTTTCGTATTGTTCATTGACGAGTTGCAGAATATGTAAAATTGTCCTAATAGTTTCGTATCTAAATAAATTTCAAAATGAATAAGAGAAATCAACGTAGAAATTTTTTAAAGCAGGTGAGTGTAACATCTCTGGGTATAGCATCCTTACCTGCCCTTACTGGATTCAACTTGAAAGGATCCGGGATAAAAAACATCCCTGAAAATTTAACTATCCTTTTCCAGGGAGATTCGATTACTGATGCAGGACGTAATCGTGGAAGCTATTATCCAAATAGTGCCCAGGGAATGGGTGGCGGATATGTATTTCAAATAGTTGCAGATCTGATGGGGAAATACCCGGAAAAAGGATTCAGATTTTATAACCGTGGGATCAGTGGAAATAAAGTTCACCAGCTTGCGAATCGCTGGGAGGATGATTGCCTTCAACTAAAACCAGACTTATTGAGTATCCTGATCGGAGTAAATGATTTCTGGCATACACTGACACAAAATTACGAAGGTACTGCCAGAACGTTTGAATCCGATCTCAGAACCTTATTGGATCGTACAATGAAATCTTATCCTGATATAAAACTTATCATAGGTGAGCCTTTTGCAGTAAAAGGGGGGGCTGCAATAAATGAAAAATGGGAAAATGACTTTCCTGATTATCAGATAGCTGTAAAAAATATTGCAAAAGATTATAAAGTTGCATTAATACCTTACCAGAAGGTTTTTAATGATGCATTGAAAATTGCTCCGGTCAGTTACTGGTGCCAGGATGGGGTGCATCCATCCATGGCAGGCGCTTATTTGATGAAAAATGCCTGGTTAGAGGCATTATCGGGCATTTGGTAACATATTAAGGATATATTGAACAGTACACCCGTTTGATTTCAACGAAGTGACTGTGACTAATTGGATTTTCAAATTGATTTTAATTTCGGAGATTAATTTTAACAAAAATAGAAAAAGATGAAAAGGTCTGTAATATCAGGATTAATTTTCCTGTCTGTATTGAGTTGTTCTATATTCATTAATAAACCAGTTTCTGGTCAGGACCAGGCACTGGACCAGCATGTACAGAATTTCCTGGATAAGAATTCAGGGACGTGGTATGATATGAACGTACCTGAGTCTGATGGTAAAGTTCTATATGACATAATCATTAAGAATAACTATACAAAAGCCCTGGAAATAGGAACATCTACAGGCCATTCCGGTATCTGGATTGCATGGGCATTGAGTAAAACGGGTGGAAAACTGATTACCATCGAAATTGATAAAAGCAGGCACAAAGAAGCCCTTGAAAACTTTAAAGATGCAGGATTATCTGAATATATAGATGCCAGGCTTGGAGATGCTCACAAATTGGTGAAAGAAGTGGAAGGACCATTTGATTTTGTTTTCAGTGATGCAGACAAAGGATGGTATAAGAACTATTTTATGGATGTAAATCCAAAATTAGAAAAAGGAGGATGTTTTACTGCACATAATGTCTCAAACCGGTATGGCGGTACCCGGGAATTTCTGGATTATGTCGAAGGCCTGGCTAACTATAAAACCACCATCGATAGGTCCAGTTCATCCGGTGTGTCAATTAGTTATAAAGTTAAGTAAGCAGAGAAATCAGAGTTGAACGTTAATTGTTAATTAGTTTAGGGGTTTATTAGTCTAAATTGGAGTTGCTATGATATTGCAGACACATAGTTAAGCAGCTATACTAAGATTTAA
>JBHOSY010000197.1:0-7274 GCA_042584165.1 Bacteroidota bacterium
GAAAAATGAGGTTCGCGTAAATACGAAGTCATTGAATATTCTACCAATAAACTCCGAAATGAGCTATTCTTTAAGAAAAATAATTTTCAAGGAAACCCTAAATAGGTATAACCCCAGACAAACTTTTATATCCATACCTTGAAGAATAATAAGATAGTTCTGGAATAACTTTGATTTTACAGTTCACCAACTATCTTCAATATTAAAATATGGTACGGTACCTAAAAAACAACCAACGCTAATAATTAAGTTGACAAATGGAAATAACAAGAACTTTTGACTTACTGGAAAGATACCGGGATCATTTCCCGAAGGAAGATGCCCTGGCTGTAAAACAGAATGGGAAATGGGTAAAATACAGCACGCAACAATATATCGATTATTCGTATCATTTCGGTCTGGGTTTATTGGCAAAGGGATTTATAAAAGGAGATAAGATTGCCAGCATTTCTAACAACCGGCCGGAATGGAATTTTATTGATATGGGAATGGCCATGATTGGAGTAGTACATGTTCCAATATATACATCTCTGAGTACCAGTGAATATGAAAGTATTCTCAAGCATTCCGATGCTAGACTTGTTTTTGTTTCCGATAGCAAACTACTCGAGAAAATCAAACCAGTAATTGATAAAATTGGAAATATTGAAGGCATCTTTACTTTTGATCCTATTGAGAATGAAAAGAACTGGCTGGAAATAATTGCCCTCGGTCAAGAAAATGAGGGAGATTACAAAGAAGAGCTTGAGAAAATAAAATCAGCTGTTAAACCGGATGATCTTGCATCCCTGATTTATACTTCAGGAACGACCGGAACCTCCAAGGGTGTAATGCTATCACATACCAATCTGGTAAGGAATTTTCTGGCTGCTGCAGAAATTTTTAACATGAAACCGGAACAGAAGTACCTGAGCATATTACCCTTATGCCATGTTGGTGGCCGCATGGGTAATTATCAGACCCAGTATAGTGGCTGCGGCATTTATTATGCTGAGAATATGGGTACAATTGCGGCTGAAATGAGAGATATTAAACCGCATGGATTTGATGCTGTTCCGCGAATTCTCGAAAAAATATTTGATACCATAATTGCAAAAGGGAAAAAACTCACCGGAATAAAAAAAGCAATATTCTTCTGGGCTGTAAAAATCGGATTGAAATATAAGCCCATTGGTGAAAGCAGTTTGTTATATAAGATGAAGTTGAGAATTGCTGATAAACTTATTTTTTCTAAATGGAGGGAAGCTATTGGTGGAAATATTGAGCTGGTAGGATGTGGAGGAGCGGCATTGCAACCAAGAATCGAAAGGATATTCTGGGCAGCGGGAATTAAAATACTCAACATGTATGGACTTACCGAAACTTCTCCCATTATCACAATTAATCGAAAAAATAAACCCGATATGCGGCTTGGTTCTGTAGGTTCAATTATAACAGGGGTTGAAGTGAAAATAGCGGATGATGGGGAGATCCTTTGCAAAGGCCATAATGTTATGATGGGTTACTATAAAAATCCTGAACTTACAAAAAAGGCATTCACTGATGAAGGATGGTTTTGTACAGGCGATATAGGCATAATGGAGGACAATAAATTTTTGAAAGTGACCGACCGCAAGAAGGAAATTTTCAAGCTTTCAACCGGTAAATATATTGTTCCCCAGGTAATTGAAAATAAATTCAAAGAATCATTATTTATTGAACAAATAATGGTTATTGGTGAACATGAGAAATTCGCCTCTGCATTAATTGCTCCGGATTATGCATATATCAGGGAATGGTGTAATGCAAATAACATCACCTTTAGTGACAATTCTGAGCTTCTGGACAACACGCAATTCATGGATGCATTCAAAAAAGAAATGCAAAAATATAATGAGGTGATTTCCGATTTTGAGAGGATTAACAGGTTCAGGTTGGTAGGTGATGTCTGGTCCCCGGCAACCGGTGAGCTTTCACCAACATTGAAGATGAAACGAAAAATCATCGCTGAAAAATACCAGGATCTGATTGATCAGATTTACAGCAAACAAGCTGACTGACCCCCACGGTTATCTCAAAAGTCACTGATAATGCAGCTAAAATGAATTAATGGTAATTGCCCATGAAATCTGACATAATCATTATAGGTGGTGGACTTGGTGGTTTGACAGCAGGGGCAAAACTTGCAAAAGAAGGGAAAAAAGTATTACTGATAGAGCAACACGACAGGCCGGGTGGATGTGCCACAACATTTAAACGCAAGAGCTTTACGTTTGAGGTTGGCCTGCATGAAATGGATGGATTGGATAGAAGAGATATGAAAACCAGGATATTTCATGATCTGGGCGTGTTTGACAAGGTCAGGTTTCTGAAAGTACCTGAGTTTTATCATTTCATAAATGGACGATATGAAATCACCATACCGCATGATCCAGAAGAAGCGATAAAGGTTTTAAAAGAAAATTTTCCTGAAGAAGAAAGTGGGATTGATGCTTATTTTGATCAAATTCTTAATGCAAGGAAAAAGGCCAAAGAATCCACAGGTGATGCTGAAAGATCACTTGGCGAGTTTCTTGATTCTATAATCAACAACGAAGACTTAAAGCTTATCCTGCTTGGCAACCTTGGCTACTTTCATGATGACCCATATTCGATTTCACTTAACTATTATTCAATTGCCCAGGGAAGCTATTTCCAGGGAGGTGGCAATTATATTAAAGGAGGTTCACAAAAGCTTTCAGATTACCTTTCCGGTTATATTTCACAAAATGGAGGGAAAGTAATCCTTAAGCACCTGGTTACTGAAATTATCACTGAAAACAGTAAAGCTGTTGGCGTTAGATATCAAAAAATTGGAAATAAAGCATCAGAATCATATGAAGAATATGGTAAAGAAATAATTGCCAATGCGTCTATTCCACAGGTTGCATACCAGCTGTTACCAAAAGAACATGGGGAAAGAATACAACAGAAAATAGAAAACCTGGAAGTGGGAGCATCACTTTTAACAATTTATATCGGCTTTAAGAAAAAAGCAAAAGCCATGGGGAGCCAGTATTATTCAACTTTTGTCTATGATGAATCAATAAAAACACAGTCTGACATTAAGAACAATAATAAAGGTGATTTTAATGACCGGAGCTTTACCTTTATCGATTACAGTCAGATCGATTCAGCACTTACAACGGGTGATAAAAGTGTCGGTGTTATCTGTTGTATAGATTATTTCTCCGATTGGGACAAACTCAATAAAGAAGAATACAAGGCAAAAAAGAAACAGGTAGGCGATATCTTTATTGACAGATTAGAAAAACTTGTTCCAGGGATCAAAGATCATATAGCGTACTTCGAAGTGGGTACTTCAAAAACCGTCGCTCGCTATACGTTAAACCCTGAAGGGGCTGTATATGGTTTTTCACAAACACCCCGGAGGATCACCCTCGATGAAATTCAATCAATAGATAATTTGCATTTTGCATCTGCCTGGACAAAAATCGGAGGCGGATTTTCAGGGGCAATTTTCAGCGGATACTTATGTGCTTTAGATATTTTAAGAAAGGGCAGGCAATAATTTTCAATCATTATAAGAACACTGATTGTACTTTACTGTTACCACAACCACACATAAATCAGGATTGTCAGGATTGCTAGTATGATCCACTGCAGCCGCCAATCTTTAAGTCCACGAATAGATTCAAATCTTTTTGCCCAGTTGATGGTCGTTTTCTGCAGTTTTTCAGGATCTGATTTTTTGGTGAACGAAGAAACACCAAATAACACCCCAATTATCAATAAAGTACCCCATAATCCCCGATAGCCGAAGTTGTGTGTTAAATCGTAGTATAGGAAAGGGAAAATTTGCTGTCCCTTTTCAGGTCCTATCAATTGATCTATAACAAAGACTGTGGCTAAAATAACTCCTGCAACGACCGATACGTATGCCCCGGATATGGTTACCCGCTTGCTAACGATACCAAAAACAATAGCCGGGATGACAGGAAAAACAAGATACGCTGTTATGGTTTGCAGATATTTATATATTCCTTCTTCGGATTTATAGATTAAGTAAGTGGCTGCCAGGCCAAGCAATGTTGCCGCAAAAATTACGATCCTTCCTATCCTGACCTGTGCTTTTTCCGAGGTTTCAGGACGGAACTCAACGATAAAATCCCTGACAGTCATGGTGGAAACAGAGTTTAACACGGCAATAAGAGAAGAAATCAAGGCAGCCAGCAATGAAGCCAGAACAAGTCCCCTGAGCCCTTCAGGAAGAAGATTATTCAATAAAAGCACGAACGTTTGTTTACTCTCGGATTCATCCAGACCCGGATATAGGGCCAGGGCAATTATTCCGGGAATGGCAAAAATGAAAATGGGCAACAGTTTTAGAAGTGTTGAAAACATGGCTCCCCATCGGGCATGATTAAGGTCCTGGGCGGCTAAAATCCGTTGAGCATTCACCTGGTCGATTCCCCAGTAAAATATACCAGCATAAAATGCTGTGGCCAGGATTCCCCAGAATGGATATACCGGATCATTAAATGGTTTGGCCACATGCATTGCTTCAGGAACTTTCTCGATAAGTGCTGCCCATCCGCCGATTTCGTTTAATCCAATGAAGAACATAATACTGCAACCAACGATCATTAGAAAGGCTTGAACTGTATCAGTATAGGCAACTGCAGTGAAACCACCCATCATCGTAAAAATTGCCGTGACAAATCCAATGAGCAATACTGTTGTCATTACATCCCAACCAAGAATACTGTTTAAAACAAGTGCCCCTGCAAACATTGTGAATGCCATTTTGGTCATGATACTTACTATCAGCATAAGACCGGAAAAGAAAATTCGTGCAGTCTTGTTATATCTCAGCTCCAGGAACTCAGGGATTGTGAATATTTTATTTTTTATATAGTAAGGGAATAAAACAGCACAGCCAAAACCCAACGTGATGGCTGTTGTAAGCTCCACTGCTCCAGCACTTAGTCCATATCGATAAGCATCACCGGAAAGACCCACCAGGTGTTCTGCTCCAATATTCGTCGCAAACAACGATGCTCCGACAATCGGCCAGGTAATTCGCCGGCCACCCAGAAAAAAATTAGAACTGCTCTTCCCGGCTTTGCCACGATAGGCCATATACAATCCTAAAAGCAGGCTGCCTGATAATAATATTATAACGATAATCCAGTCAAGACCGGAAAGTGATATTTTCATGAAATATGAACTTAAATATTTATAAAAAAAACGCTATCAATATCATTTCACCCGAAATTCTGTGAATTATTTAAACAGAAGGTTCATTAATTCAGCGGTTTCCGTAAATTCAGGTATGACTATATGCGCTCCTGCCTTCACAAGTCGGGAACGCTTATCAAGGTTTAAACGGTTTTTATGGATCTCATCCGTTGCCACACCTACAGCGATTCCATTCATTTTCCGGCATTCCTTGATTTCCACGGGACCATCACCAAACACAATTAAATCACTGCCTTTCAACCTATTATTTTCTATTATTTCTTTAATGATCTTCTTTTTCGAATATCGCTTTATATCGCCCTGCGACCCATAGATCCCACCATCAAAGAGATGGGCGTATCCCATGAGAGAAGATTCATTTTCTACATCAGCATGGTCCGTACCACTTGCAAGGTAAAGTTTTACTTGCCTTTTTTTTATTTCACTCAAAAAGTCAAGTGATCCCGGGATAATGAAATCGTCCTGGATCGGTTCTCCACGTTCAATTTTTCCGATTCGCTGTTTAACAAGCCCCATCAGGGCATCATTAAAGATCTCTTTGTATTCCCGGGCAGTTAATATGTTTTCAGCAGGAATCTCGTTGAAGTCTTCAACCATTGTTACCAGGCCCTGCATTTGAACGATGGTCTGAACACCTGTCGATTTATCAATATATTCCCTGACCCGCTCCACCACTTTATCATACAAGCGGTGATTTTCTATTTCTGAATCACCTAAAATACATTGGACCATGACTTCTTCCATGACTATATCCCATCCTGTACGTAACGTACTTATTGTTCCATCATGATCGAATAATGCATGTTTTATCGGTATGGATCTAAAACCCCCTTCAGGTTCTTCACATATTTCGATATGTGTACCCTGTAAATACTTAGCGAGTCCGGCGTCATCAGCAAGATCACTGTTGTAGAGAAAATCCGGGTCTTCACCGAGGGTTATTATTTCATCACCTGTAGCCGAGCCTGTAGTAAATAATTTTTGAACCGTGACCCCTGCGGCCAGGTTTGCAAAAGTAGCTGCTTTGGATGATCCAATCCCTGCAGCCAGGCATAAGGCAAGCGCACTCAAAGTCGTATCACCTGCCCCAACCGGATCCAGTTTATTAAGAAATTGAATTCCATTTGATAAATGAACTCCTGAACTATCAACGGTCACGATCCCTCTTTCACCACAGGTTATGTAAACCGGCTTTCCGGATTTTTTAAAAGCTTCCTGGCCGTATCTTTCTACGGAAGAAAGTGGAATATAGTCATCAGGATTAACCATAATTCCATTTAGTCTGGCCAATTCAGTCGAATTAATTTTTCTGTATACGCTATTGAATTTCTCACCGTAATGCCTGGAATCCAGTACGACAATTTTATCATTGAATTCGTCAAAAAGATGATTCACCTCATGTATGAATTCCGGCCGGGTAAGACTCCCTGGGATCTGCTGATTAAAAATCAACACCTCATATGTCTCAAGTGCCCTGCGGATACCTTTCAGTATAAGCTGATCTGTTTCTTCTAATCGCGCATTATATACGCCAAAATCTATTCGAGGTTCCTCTTCGTCATTGTTATATTTTTTCGTAAATGCATAGGTGTCGAATTGATCATTCTGAATTATCAATTCACTGATATCAGCATTTAATGCAGACAACTGCGCCATAAGCTCCCTGCCGAAAATATCATCCCCGATCACGCCAATCAATTTGATTTCAGCTGGTTCCAGGGCAGCCAGATTGGCCACAATGTTGGACGCTCCTCCGGGTGTATAGGATTGTTTTTGTACTGCCTGTGCCTGTAATCCGGTTTCCACAGAAACTTCTGAACCCCTTGGATCCATGATCCAGTATACATCCAGGCAGAAATCACCATACACAGCAACCTTTGCCTGTTTTATTTTATCGAGTATTTCCCTGATCCGATCCTGCTTCATTTTACTAAAAATATAACTTATTCCAGAATGTTGATTATCAGATAGTTTATATTTTTATGTTTTGTTCCTTTCATCAATGGAAAGGAACAAAACATAAAAATATAAAC
>JBHOSY010000198.1:0-7173 GCA_042584165.1 Bacteroidota bacterium
CATTAGAGGGACGCAATCCAGATACATTAGAACCGACAGGAGGATGGGATCCACAGGAACTCCGTACGATCCAGGATTTTTATGTAGGGTATTCACTTGCATCCGCAAAAGGTGTTTCAGAGGTTGCTGCTATTGGTGGATTTGTAAAAGAATACCAGGTGGATATAGATCCAGTTGCAATGAAACAATATGGTGTTCATGTTGGCCAGATCATGAATGCAGTCCGAAATAGTAATCTTGATGTGGGAGCAAGGACGATCGAATTTAACCGGGCTGAATATATGGTCAGAGGACTTGGATATATTAAAAACCTTGAAGATCTGGAGAACTCCGTCATCACGGTTCATAACAATACCCCTATAAGAATTAAAGATGTCGCATTAGTGAATTTTGGACCGGCAACACGTAGAGGCGGGTTGGATAAGGAAGGAGCAGAAGCTACCGGAGCGGTTGTTGTTTCAAGATATGGGGCCAATCCGCTTGAGGTAATCGAAAATATTAAGAAAAAGATCAGGGAAATATCTCCTGGATTACCATCGAAAGTATTGGATGATGGAAGTGTATCCAAGGTAACAATTGTTCCCTTCTACGATCGTACAGGGCTTATTAAAGAGACAATTGGTACACTGGAATTAGCCCTTGAACACGAAATTCTCATTAGCATCATCGTGGTTTTAGTAATTATGATGAACATCCGGGCTTCGATTGTCATCAGCAGTATTTTACCTGTTGCAGTTCTTATGACTTTCATTGTGATGAAATATTTCGATGTGGAAGCCAATATTGTGGCCCTGTCCGGAATTGCCATTGCAATAGGTGTGATGGTAGATGTTGGAGTAGTTATTTCAGAAAATATAGTCAGACACCTTGAGTTTCCAGAAAATAGTGGAGTAAAAGGTAAGGAGATGATGAAGGTTGTCTATGAAGCCACCATTGAAGTGGCCTCAGCAATCTTGACAGCCATGGCCACAACTGTTGTTAGTTTTCTGCCTGTATTTGCCATGGAGGCATCAGAAGGAAAGCTATTCAAACCTTTAGCTTTTACGAAAACCTTCGCATTACTCTCTGCTCTTATATTAGGAATAATGGTTCTCCCAGCATTAGCTCATGTTGTGTTTTCCATTCGTGTGGACAAATCACGAATGAAACGAATTTGGAATATTAGTATAGTAGCATTAGGGGTCTTAATGTTTTTCGTTTCAAAAAGCATGTTACCCTTTGCCATTATTCTAATTGGTATTAATAATCTTCTGGAAAACCAGTGGCCAGAAAATAGACGGAAATGGGTCAACCATATAAATACACTTATTATCGTATTTACGGTTACCTACTTTTTGACATCTGCTTGGATGCCCTTGGGTGCTCAAAACAGTCTATTGGTTAATTACCTGTTTGTTACCGGGCTTATCGTTATTGTACTGGGTGCTTTGATGACCATTGTTCATTACTACTCGGCACTATTGCACTGGTGTCTGGATCATAAGTGGCAGTTCTTTACTATTCCAATACTGATTATCCTGTTTGGATTGCTTTCATGGCAGGGCTTTGAGAAGATATTTGGTTTTACAGCCAGAGGTGCTACGGCTATCGGTTGGAATATCAGGGAAACGAATACCTGGCAGTTTTTAAACGCTAACTTTCCGGGAGCCGGTAAAGAATTTATGCCTTCCCTGGATGAGGGATCTTATCTGTTGATGCCCACCACTATGTCTCATTCGGGTGTTGAAGAAAATATCGATGTAATAAGAAAAGTTGACGCATACGTATCCCAAATACCTGAGGTGGAACAGGTAGTTGGAAAATGGGGGCGGGTAAATTCAGCCCTGGATCCCGCTCCAATCTCCATGTTTGAGAATACCATCAATTATAAACCTGAGTTTATTCTTGATGAAGATGGTCACAGAATGAGATTTAAGGTCAGTAAACATGGTGATTTTATCCTTGTAGATGGCTCTAACTATAATATTGAAAGGGATGGTTTCAGGTTGATCAACCATGACCGTTTAGTGGAAGATCGCAAGAACGGAGAATATTTCCGGCAGTGGCGTCCTGAAATCAAATCACCTAATGATATATGGAATGAAATAGTGAAATCCACGAATATTCCAGGTATGACATCAGCACCGAAATTACAACCTATCCAGACACGCCTGATCATGCTTTCAACAGGTATGCGTGCTCCCATTGGAATTAAAGTTTATGGCCCTGACCTGGAGACAATCGAAAATGTAGGATTAGACCTTGAAGGCTTATTACAGGAAGTACCCAGCATACAAACTTCTACCGTATTTGCTGACAGGATTGTGGGCAAGCCATACTTGGAACTGAAAATTGACCGGAAGGAAATCGCAAGATATGGATTAACTGTTGCGGATTTTCAGCAATATATCGAAGTAACTATTGGCGGGATAAGATTAACTACTACTGTGGAAGGTCGGGAACGTTTCCCGGTTCGTGTAAGGTATGCCAGGGATTTCCGTGACAATCCAGATGATATAACATCTATTCTCATCCCTACTCCTACCGGGGCACAGGTCCCATTGGGGGAATTGGCGGAAGTCACATATCGCCGGGGCCCGCAAATGATTAAAAGTGAAGATACCTTCCTCGTTGGTTATGTCATTTTTGATAAAAAGGATGGATATGCTGAGGTAGAGGTAGTTGAAGAAGCTCAAAGTTACATCAAATCCAAAATCGAATCTGGCGAATTTATATTACCAGCCGGAGTGAGTTACAAATTCACAGGCAGCTACGAGGATCAGATCCGTGCTACTAAAAGACTGGCCATCGTTGTCCCGGTTTCACTCATTATTATTTTCCTAATCCTGTATTTTCAATTCGGGAACGTCCAAACGTCATCGATGGTATTTACAGGAATCTTCGTGGCTTTTGCCGGTGGATTTATCATGATATGGCTATATGGACAGGACTGGTTCCTCAATTTTCAGGTGGCTGGTGTGAATTTGCGTGACCTGTTCCAGATGCATCCAATAAATCTTAGTGTTGCTGTCTGGGTAGGCTTTATTGCCCTTTTCGGTGTAGCCACTGATGATGGTGTAATTATGGGAACCTATATCAAGCAGACCTTTGAAAGGGAAAAGCCGAAAACAATATCTCAAATCAGGGAATCAGTAGTCCATGCCGGGCAGAAAAGAGTTCGCCCAGCCATGATGACTGCCGCCACTACAATCATTGCACTAATACCCATACTAACCAGTACCGGAAAAGGATCCGATATTATGGTACCAATGGCTATTCCAACCTTTGGAGGAATGATCATTCAAGTAACTACAATGTTCGTAGTCCCCACATTATATAGTCTTTGGCAGGAAATCAAGTTTGTCAAACTTCAAAAATCTAACTAAAATGAAAATAATTACAACATATATGTTAATGGTCTGTTTGTTGGTGATTTCCATGCTGACCACGACTCATGCTCAAGAACAGGATCCGTTAGATAAGTATCTTATCATAGGTGCCGAAAACAACAATGAACTGCAATCACTGTTTATGCGATATCATGCAGCACTGGAAAGAATACCTCAAGCCAAATCACTTCCAGATCCATTGGTAATGTTCAACATATTTGTTAGTCCTATTGAAACCAGGATTGGGGCACAACGTGCTGGAATATCATTAAACCAGGCATTTCCCTGGTTTGGTCAACTTAAATCTCAGGAACAAGTATCAATAAACAGAGCCAAAGCAATTTATGAGGGATTCCGGGATGCGAAAAATAAATTGTTTTTTGAAATTAAAAGCACCTACTATGACGCATACTTTCTGGAAGCAGCTATCACCATAACAGAAGAAAACATCACACTAATTGAATCTTTCAGTGAACTGGCCAATATAAAACTGGAATCAGGTAGAGGAAGTGCAGTTGATCTTATACGGATAGATATGGACCTGGCTGAATTGAATAATCAATTGAGTTTGTTAATCGATTCCAGGGAACCATTGCATAGTAGATTCAATGAATTATTAAATACAGATTCAATCAAATCCATAGATTTTCCAGACACTTTAATGAATGCAACTTTGGAGGATTCAAGGGAAGTACTATATGATTCCATTTTACAAAACAATCCAAGTCTTGCCAGGATTGAATATGATATATTATCATATGAAAGTGGGATTCAAGCAGCGGAAAAAATGGGATTACCCTCATTTAATCTTGGTTTGTCTTACACATTTATCTCGCCGAGAAATGATATTGATGTTCCCGATAATGGAAAAGATGCAATCATCTTTCCATCCATAGGAGTTCGGTTGCCATTGTACAGAAAAAAATATCAAGCAATGGTAAAAGAGCAGGGATACTTGAAATCCGGGAAACTTGAAGAAAAAGAGGCAAGAGGAGAGAGGTTATTAACTGCCCTGGAAAAAACCTGGCGTGATTACAGGGATGCTACCCGCCGTATAGGGCTATATCAGAATCTTTCAACTCTTGCAAATCAATCGCTGGAAATTCTTGTAACGGAATACACAACGGCTGGTCAGGACTTTGAAGAGTTACTAAGAATGGATCGGCAATTATTGCGGTACGAGCTTGAATTAGAAAAAGCGAAAGCTGACCAGCATATTCAATTCGCATATATCAATTATCTAACAGGAAAATAATATAACCATGAAAATATTAGGTCAAATTAAAAACATGAGAATTTTATCCTACCTGGGTGTTATGACAGTTGGGATAATTATTGGCTGGATGATCTTTAATAATAATGGTGAGGATCAAAGCCAGAAAAATAGTACGAATGAAATCGATGAAGAGCATGTTCATGAAGAAGGGATTATATGGACATGCTCAATGCATCCACAAATCAAACAGGAGAATCCGGGCCAATGCCCAATATGTGGTATGGATCTTATCCCTCTTAAAGATGAAAGTGGCAAAGATGATTCTGGAGATCAATTTACAGTAAAACTTTCAGACGCTGCAATGAGAATTGCTGATGTTTCAGTTACCAGGGTAGAAAAAAAATCACCATACAAAGATGTATATCTGTCCGGTAAAGTCATGGCTGATGAAAGGAGAGTTTCAGAGTTGACTGCACGGTTTCCTGGTAGGATTGAGAAATTAAGTATAAATTTTACAGGTCAGAAAGTAAGAAAGGGCCAGGTATTAGCTAAAATCTATTCACCAGAGCTTATAACTGCTCAGAAGGAATTGTTTGAAGCATTGAAGCTCAAAGATTCAAATCCAAGATACTACACAGCCAGCCGGAATAAATTGAAATTATGGGATTTGACCGAAGAACAGATTGAAAATATTGAAAAGACCGGTGACGTAATCTTTTATTTTGATATACTTTCTCCACTTACAGGAACTGTAACCATAAGACATGTCACTTTAGGTGATTATGTAAAAGAAGGTAATCCTTTGTTTGAGGTAACCGACCTTGGTTATGTTTGGGTAATTTTCGATGCATATGAGAGTGATCTTCCATGGATCAAATTACAGTATATAATAAATTTTAAGATCAAATCAATCCCCGGAAAGCAGTTTACCGGGTCTGTTACATTCATCGATCCGGTGATCAATCCCAGATCCAGAGTAGCAGGAGTAAGAGTAGAAATTAATAATCCAGGCGGAACACTAAAACCGGAAATGCTGGCTTCAGGGATTTTGAAAACCATGTTATCTGAGAATGAGGAGTCCTTGGTAATTCCAAAATCATCAGTACTCTGGACCGGGAAGAAAGCTGTGGTTTATGTTAAAACTAATGATCAAAATAATTTGTTTCAGTACCGTGAAATTTCATTGGGCGTCGATGCGGGTAAGTATTATGTCATCGAATCAGGCCTCATTGAAGGTGAGTTGGTTGCATCCAATGGTGTATTTAAAATCGATGCTTCAGCGCAACTTCGTGGCGAAAAAAGTATGATGAATCCAGGAGGAGGAAAGGTAACAATGACACATGACCATGGAATTACTGGATCAGAAAGCGAAGTAAATATGGAAGTGGTTGACCATTCCCTACACGGTATGGAATCAATGGATAAAACAACAATGGAAGTTGATCCTGACTTTCAGCGCCAACTGACAGATGTTTACGACGAATACCTGATAATTAAAAATGTATTTGTTGAATCTGATCCTGAAAGAGCCGCAAAACAGGCATCGGAAATCCAAAAAGTGCTGGATAAGACTGATATGAACTTGTTGAAAGGTGAAGCCCATATGGCCTGGATGCAATACCTGGAGATGTTAAAGAAATCCCTCGATGGAATTCAGGGAACAACAGACCTTGAGAACCAGCGAAAATTTTTCGTAAACCTGAGTGATGCACTGTATAAGAGCATTAATACTTTCGGATTGGATACTGAAAAACCTGTGTATTATCAGTACTGCCCTATGGCCATTGATAATCAGGGTGCTTATTGGCTGAGTGAATTAGAGGCGATTGCAAATCCTTATTTCGGGGATATGATGTTGAGATGTGGCGAGACACGCGAAACAATTGAATTTAAATAATGTTAAATCTAAAAGTTATACAAATGAAAAAAACAATTTTATCAACCATGATCCTGGTGATGATAGCTGTAGCAGCATCTTTTGGCCAGGCTGTTAAGACTGAGAAATTTAAAGTGTACGGCAATTGCAGCATGTGTGAAAGCCGGATTGAAAAAGCTGGTAAATCTGTTGAAGGAGTATCCGTAACAGATTGGGATAAAGAGACTAAAATGATCGCAGTATCCTTTGATTCGGAAAAAACCGATGTGCATAAAATTCATATGGCTATTGCAAAGGTTGGTCATGATACGGACATGCATAAAGCGGAGAAATCTGTTTATGATGAATTACCCGGTTGCTGTCAGTATGATCGAAAGGAGAATTAACATCTCGTAATTTTTAAGCCCGGGAAATAATCACACAAAATAACCCGGGCTTTTAAATTTTCCCTCCTATGCACTCAATACTCAGATAATGTTTTATTTAATCACATTATCACCATAAATAACAGTATGTCCCCAAATCAAAAAATCACCAAATCATTAAATAATCAAATAATTCGTAAATCCGAAGGGACTCAATCTATTCCCTCATCAAGCCCTAAAAGGCCGAGTTTGAGAGAAGTGTATCAAAATTATGACAAGAATTAGGACCACCAATGTCATAATTTGAATCTCAACGTGTAAGTCTTTAAACCAATTGGGACAAAATGA
>JBHOSY010000199.1:0-7113 GCA_042584165.1 Bacteroidota bacterium
TGAAATCCTGACTTATAATAAGAAAACGGGTAAAATTATCAGTAGAATCTTCTATGTTATCGAATAAAATCGGTAAGCGAAAACTCCTTGCAGCTATGTGGGAACAAATAGCTGCAGCATTTTTTTCTTCCAATGCCATTTTAACTGCCCGTGATGTCGAGTTTACAGGTATCAGTTCCATTTCACTATCCGTAAACGTATCGTCCAGGAATTTTTTACATTGTTTGAAAGCAATGTCTTTGGAAAATATCCTTTTTACATCCTCCACATTATCTTCCTTTGTGGCGAAAGCAAAGTTTATTGGAACTGGAACCTCTGCCACAATATGGAGATCAAACAATCCAAGAAAATCAATGGTTTCATTGACCACCCCTTCCTGATTATTTTCCAATGGGACAACACCAAATCGTGCTCTTTTTGTATCTATAGCTTCAAATACTGCCTTTATTGAACTTAGGGGCATATATTCACTCATGGCCCCAAACCGGCTTTCAGCTGCCTGGTGTGTAAAACTTCCTTCTGGTCCAAGGAAAGCTATCTTTTCCGGTAATTCAATATTACGTGCAATGGCAAAAATTTCCAGAAAAATGGCTTCAACAGCTGCCCGGTTCAGTAAGCCATCAACTGCAATAGTTTTTGATGATAGTCTGTCAATGATACCCTTCTCCCTTTCAGGACGATAAATTGGAGAATTGGAAGCACTTTTCAATTCTCCCACTTTCCTGACAAGGTCCATCCTTTTATTCAGTAAATTAAGGATGCCGTCATCAATCTGATCAATTTCTTTTCTAATCCTATCTATTTCCAATTGTAATTGATTAATTTTCTATTTCGTTCAAATCCCATGTCCCTTTTTCAATCACTCCAATTCCACTAATTTCACTGTTAATTATTTTGGGATCACCAATATATTTAATGCCTCCCAGGCCTTCCAGCCTGGCTGTTAATTCATGCGTGACAAAGACTTCAGCACTTCCAATTCCACTAACTTTAATATCGCACACCTCAC
Organism: Bacteroidota bacterium; assembly: GCA_042584165.1. Classification (GTDB taxonomy): domain Bacteria; phylum Bacteroidota; class Bacteroidia; order Cytophagales; family Cyclobacteriaceae; genus JBHOSY01. The sequence continues at coordinate 1,010 of JBHOSY010000199.1, forward strand.
TTTCCAGTCCATAAGCATCCAATCCTCCTGCCCCACTTAATTTTAGCCTTTGATTTTGTGTTTTTCCTGAAAGTCCTACTTTGCCTGCGCCACTCAAGTCCACATCCATTGTATTACATTCCACATTAAGTTTTACAACTCCGGCACCTTCAAGTTTTAACTCAATTTCTTCAGATTTCAAAATACCTCTATTTTCCACCAGGGCGGCACCTGATACCATAATGCGCTCCAATTCCGAATAATGAACAATCGCTTTCAGTTTATTTCTACTAAATAAATTCTTCGACTGTGAAATTCTGAGTGTCCCTTTATTTGATTCAACATGAATATAGCGCATCAGGTTTTCATCAGTCTCGATTTCAACCAGTGGTGTCTTGGATTTTACAAGTAGTACTTCGAAATTTCCTCCAATACTGACCCGATGAAAAGAATCAATATTAAATTTTTGCGTTATTATGTAGCCATTCCCTTTTTCATAATTATCCAGGTAGTTACAGCCATTACAGATAATTACAATCGAAAAAATGTAAAAAATTTGATTAAACCTTTTCATTATAACTCATTAAAAACCTAAAGTTAGGAATTTTATATAATTAAGTGTTTCTCATGGCCTTTTGAATAAATTAATTGTTATAATTCAGCGCTTAGATTATTTTTGGGGCTTTTATCGGAGAACATACAATTATGCAACGGGATCAATTGATATTTGAACTTATTAAACAGGAAAAGGAACGTCAACGATCAGGACTCGAATTGATTGCTTCTGAAAACTTTGTATCATCACAGGTTCTGGAAGCAATGGGTTCCGAATTAACCAATAAATATGCTGAAGGTCTCCCTGGCAAAAGATATTACGGAGGATGTGAAGTTGTTGATGAGGTGGAAAGCCTGGCTATCGAGAGAATCAGGAAATTATTTAGTGCTGAATGGGCCAATGTGCAACCTCACTCGGGTGCCCAGGCTAATGCTTCGGTCATGTTGGCTTTGCTGAAACCAGGAGATAAAATCCTGGGTTTTGATTTATCTCATGGAGGGCATTTGACACATGGATCTCCTGTTAATTATTCAGGAAAGTTATATTCTCCAGCCTTTTATGGTGTAGATGAAGAAACCGGTCGGATTGATTGGAATAAATTGGAACAAAAAGCCCTGGAAGAAAAACCAAAATTGATTATCTGTGGCGCTTCCGCTTACAGCCGTGACTGGGATTATGTAAGACTTCGTGAAATTGCTGATAAGGTCGGAGCTTTTCTTATGGCTGATATTGCACATCCGGCAGGAATGATTGCCCGAGGTTTATTGAATGATCCCATGCAGCATTGCCATGTAGTTACAACCACAACACATAAGACGCTGCGTGGGCCCAGAGGTGGACTCGTCATGATGGGAAAAGATTTTGAAAATCCTATGGGATTGAAAACTCCAAAAGGGAAAACCAGGATGATGTCTTCAATTCTCGATTCCGGAGTATTTCCGGGTACACAGGGAGGGCCTCTGGAACATGTGATCGCATCAAAGGCTGTCTCATTTGAAGAAGCCTTATCGAATGAGTATCTTACCTATATCAAGCAAGTTAAGAAGAATGCTGAAGTCATGGCCAGGCATTTTGTTGAGAGGAATTATCATATAATCTCTGATGGTACAGATAATCATTTGATGCTGATAGATCTGCGATCTAAAGGTTTATCTGGAAAAGATGCTGAAAATGCCCTGATCGCTGCAGATATTACAGTCAATAAAAATATGGTTCCCTTTGATGACAAATCACCTTTTGTTACATCTGGAATAAGAATTGGCACTGCAGCAGTAACTACACGTGGATTGACAGAGAATGATATGGGTAAAATTGTTGACTTGATCGATAAAGTATTGGTAAACAAGGAAGATCCTAAAACAATAACTGAAGTTAAAAGGGATGTGAATGAATGGATGTCCAATTACCCTTTGTTTAAAGAATAGAAATAGTGACTAAGAAAGAAGAAAAAGAAGAAAAAGAAGTGATAGAAGAGAAGGAAGAGAAAGAAGAGAAAGAAATGTCCTTTCTTGATCACCTGGAAGAACTCAGGTGGCATTTGATCAGATCCCTGATATCAATCCTGGTATTTGCAGTTGCGGCTTTTGTTTCAAAAAACATAATCTTTCATGGAATAATACTCGCACCTTCCAGGGCTGATTTCTGGACTTATCGGATGATGTGTAAACTGGGTATGCTTGTTAACTCGGATGTTCTGTGTATCGAGGAATTGCCTTTTATTATTCAAAGCCGTCAGATGACAGGTCAGTTTACAATGCATATAGTATCATCGCTGGTCATTGGACTCATTTTCGCCTTTCCATATACATTCTGGGAAATGTGGCGATTTATCAGTCCCGGATTGTATCAAAAAGAGAAACATGTGTCAAGGGGTGCTGTTTTTTATGTTACTATGCTTTTCCTGATCGGGATCGCATTTGGATATTTTATTGTAGCCCCAATATCTATTAACTTCCTTTCTCATTATCAGTTAGATCCATCGATTCAGAATGAATTTGATATTATTTCATATGTCTCCACAGTCACAATGCTGGTGCTTGCATGCGGGATTATGTTTCAAATGCCAATAATCGTCTATTTTTTAACCAAAGCCGGTCTTGTAACACCTCGAACTTTAAAAATTTACAGGAAACATGCGATCATTGTTATTTTAGCTGTATCTGCAATTATTACACCTCCGGATGTAGTGAGTCAGATACTGATTGCTCTTCCGTTAATTGTTCTATATCAAATTAGCATATTGATATCAAGAAATGTACTCAGGAATGATCCTGATTACCTAATGTTGGATGAAAACCTGTAAATAAATGGCATTAAGAATCGCTATTGGCGGAGACCACGCTGGCTTTGAGCTTAAAACTATTGTAAAAAAATACCTTATTGATTCAGGATATGATGTAAAGGATTTTGGCCCTACTTCTGATGAGTCCTGTGATTATCCCGATTATGCACATCCATTGGCTGACGCTGTGGAAAACGGGCAATATGATTATGGTATTTTAATATGTGGAAGTGGAATTGGGGTCTGTATGACAGCCAATAAACACAAAGGGATCAGAGCCGCTTTATGCTATACTGAAGAGTTGGCCAAACTCACAAGAGCTCACAACAATGCAAATGTTCTATGCATGGGGGGAAGGTATATTGAGCCTGGGTTGGCGATCTCAATTGTCAAGACTTTTCTTAAAACAGGATTTGATGGTGGTCGGCATCAGATAAGAATAGACAAAATCCCCGGGTAGTATCACTACTGGGATTTTCTTACATAGTAATCATCCCCTTTAATGTAATACTCCTTTTCCAATAGAGGTATTTCGCTAAAAATTGCCGGCATCCAGCCATTCGTATCAATAATCTCATCTGGAAAATCTTTGTAAAAGTTTGAATAAACTTTTGAAAGATTGTCATAATAATTTAATTGTTTAAGCTGTATTTCAGATAATTCCAGGTTTAAATAAGGTGTCGCCATTTTATTATTCAAAAATACATCCCGATTATAGTCCAGATTAAGAATTTTTCTCCCTGTAACCATATTTGATTTATTTGACTTATCGATTAGATGATTCTCGGTTCTGATAATATTATTCATATTCAGGATACCAAAATATGAAGCATAGTTCTGATAGAGTAAAAGACCTGACAAAATGATAAATAAAACCTCTGCACTCCATTTGTTCCTGATTAACAGGAAAAAGTGTGTAATAAAAAAGGCCCCTGAGGGTACCAATACGATCCATAAATGAGGAGGCTTATAAAAATCAATTATCCAAACGAGAAGTCCCATGCCAATAAGAACCATCATGAAATTCTGCAACCGGACCTGATAATTTATAAAAACTGTTGTAGTAAATACTTTTAATACAGATATCAATACAAATACAGTCGGAATCAGACCTATGGTAAGGATCGATTTCCAATCCATGAGGATATATTCCCTTTTAAGAAAGATGGGATAAAAATAACAAGAGGCAAAATCCTGATAGTTGCCTTTCATATAAAAATAGAGCATCACCATTAAAATGGGCACAAAAAATCCATATAATAAAAGCAGGTACCTTCTGAAAATAGTATTAGTAAAAAGAATGAAAGCAAAAAAAGTAGAAATCATGAAGAGAAACATTGGCAAATAAAACAAAGTTGCAATACCAAGATAAATACCAATGTTAAGTACAATCCAATCCCGTTTATTTCTTCCTTCAATATGTCGGAATGTCAGATCAAAGGCCAGGATCACAAAAGTTAACCCGAGTAAAACTGGAGAAAGGTTAATAAAATCAAAGAAAGTAAACATTAACACTGAATAGATCAACGCCGGGATATAATTATTCTCATTATATGCCTTATGGTTTAAAAGGAAGAAATTAAATATAGAAGCTTGAAGAAACACGATGAGTATGCCAAATATTTGATATACGAAAGCTGATTTTCCAAAAACCAGATCCATCAACCAGTAAATGCCAGCAGATAAAGGTCCCAGATAATGATAGATATTCCCATACATACTGAAGCCATCACCCATTTTTTCACCGATAACTAACCATTCAATTTCTGTATAAGTAATCTGATTACCAGAAATCAAGAATGGTAACCTGACAATAAAAAGGATTATCAGTACAAAGATCAGGCGGTATGGGTCGTTAATTCTAAAAAAGTTCAGCAAAACGAATATCAGCTATTTAAATGGTGAATCGTTATTTTCAGAATGTTGTACTTCGCGTAAACAAATGCAAAATTATTGTAATATTTGTAAATTATTATGGAAAGCCAAAGACAGCAGAAGTTTTCCAGGATGCTGCAGAAAGATCTTGGAGAAATTTTTCAACAGGATATAAAAGGACAATTTGGAAATGCTTTCATAACGGTTACACAGGTCAGAATGTCTCCCGACCTTAGTATAGCTAAAGTATATCTAAGTTTAATGCTGGTGGAGGATAAGAATGCTTTTATGGAAGAGTTAATGTACAAGAAGGGTCACATCAGAAAGCACCTTGGAATCCGGATAGGGAAAAAAGTACGCATTGTTCCAGATCTTCATTTTTATCTGGATGACAGTGGGGACTATGCTGACAATATTGATAATATTCTAAAAAATCTGAACATTCCACCAGAGGAAGATAACGAAAACCAAAATTAAATTGAATTTTTCTTCATTCATCGCGAGAAGGTATTTTCTATCAAAAAAGAAGAAGAATTTTATTAATGTAATATCAATTATCTCAATGATTGCTGTGGCAGTGGGTACTATGTCTCTCGTAATTGTTTTATCAGTATTTAATGGTCTGGAAGATTTTATTCGATCGCTATATAACTCATTTGACCCACAACTGAAGGTAGTTCCTGTTACAGGGAAATCATTCGAAATTAGTGAAAACATGCTATCAGATCTGGATAGTATAAATGGCATTGAATATATAACTCAAGTAATTGAGGATAACGCCTATGTAAAGTACCGGGACGCAGAAATGGTTGTAAAAGTAAAAGGAGTCGATGACAACTTCTTAAAAGAAGAAAGGCTTCGAAACAATATTGTAGAAGGGGAATTGAAGTTAAGGGAAGGTAATTTTAATTATGCGATTATAGGGCGCGGAGTACAATACACACTGAACTTAAGTTCATTAAAAGATATTTATCCACTTCAATTTTACTACCCTAAAAAACGTCGCCGTAGTGGATTGGATCCAACTGGTTCAATTAACAGGATGAATATAATGCCGACGGGTGTTTTTGCTATTGAAAAACAATATGACATGAATTATATTCTTGTCCCTCTGGATTTTGCTGCTGGGTTAACAGAATACAATAATAAAAGAACATCTCTCGAAATTAAAGTAATTGAGGAAACCAGTATTGACGGTATTAAAAACAAAATTCAAAATTTTCTTGGTCCGGATTTTCAAGTACTGGATTCTGACGAACAGCATGCGTCGTTTCTTAGAGCCATTAAGGTAGAGAAGTTGTTCGTTTACTTAACGTTCTCATTCATTATCGCTGTAGCTGCTTTTAACATTTTCTTTGCACTTACAATGTTGGCAAATTGTTGAAAAACCAAACCGCCCACATAACCAACCTT
>JBHOSY010000200.1:0-7078 GCA_042584165.1 Bacteroidota bacterium
GTATTATTGCAGTATTATTATATAATCTTCGCCAGAAAGTGCTAAAACTTACCTGTTTAATCTCCCAACCAGTACTTTTTTAGTGATTTTTTCAGCATTTACAAAAAATCCGAAATATAAAACCTAATAAAATTATAAAATCCGGTATTATTATTCCAATACAAACAGTCTTATACATTTTTATTAAGGATCAATCAGTTCTAATAGGATATAGGTTAATAACAGTATTATCTCAATAAATACAATGGTTATTGTCAGGTAGGATAACCAAATGAACCTGGTTTCCGGTAATAATGGCATGATCTGGTATTTGGTATAATTTATGTTATGCTCGATGTCATGGGAAAGAAAAAGACATTTGGGCAATTGATTAGTAAATCGGAAAATCCTGTTCTGGTAGATTTTCATGCAACATGGTGTGGACCATGTCATACTATGTCTCCGATTATACAGAAAATAGCTGAAGATTTCAGTGGAAGAATAAAAGTAATTAAGGTCGATGTAGATAAAAATCAGGCTGCAGCGATGAAATATAGCATAAAAGGGGTACCAACTTTAATCCTATATAACAAAGGGGAAATAATCTGGAGGCAATCAGGTGTTATTAACAAGAATGGATTAATCAATATTTTAAATCATAAATTGTAACATTCTGGTAATTATTTATATTATAATTATTAACTTTGCTTTCTTATTCAAACATTAAAAACTAATCTTATGAGAAATCTTTACCAAATCGCTGCATTGTTATTACTGCTGCCGGTTATGTTCTTTATGGCATGTAATGAGGATGATGAGACACCAGAACCACTTCCAGCCACTGTATTGTTTAATCCTGACATTGATCCGTTTGACGGTATTCCCGGAGATACTGCTGCTACAACCGTGTCAGTAAGTGCACCTGATGGCTTAAATGCTTTAGTTGTAACCAAAACTGTGGGGGATGATACACCAACGGAGTATGCCAGGGTAACTCCTGATCTGGAAGCAACAGTATTATCATATGAATTCGAATATGTACTTGTTGAAGCAGAAATTGGAGAAACGGTGTATTTCGATTTTGACGTTGATCATGAAGGTGCCGATACTTCGCCCCAAACCATTACAGTAACCACAAATTCTCCTCCTGTCCGTGCATATACTGCGGTATTGATATTTGCTCCGACAGTGGATAAGAAATCTGCTAGCTTCTTTTCGACTAATCTTGGTGTAACATTCTCTTCGGATAGTGTGCTAAATTCTACAGCAAGTATTTCTCCGAATATTGATTTTGGATATTATTATGGCAATACGGACAACGCAAGTTTAGCCTCTGTTGCTTCATATCCTGCATTATTTGCCCAGGGAGTTGACAATTGGAATACAAAAAATGCCACTCAATTCTTATCAACAACTCTAACTTCGGCTGATTTTACTGAGCTTGCAACATTTGAAGATATTGATGTCACGTATGATGGAGGTACTCCGGAGGGAGAGATAGTCACCGGACTTGCAGAAGGTGACGTTCTTGCATTCTCAACCGATGCTTTAAAAACTGGAGGAAGTAAGAAAGGTGTCATCCTGGTGAAAACCATAACAGGCACTTTCAATGAAGGCAATAATATTGAAATCGAGGTTCTTATTCAGGAGCTGGAAGATTAAAATATACATTTGATTTAATAAAAAAGCCCTGGTAAATCCCAGGGCTTTTTTATTTATAACACCTATCAAGGAACTTCTTAACACCTTTAAAAGATTCTTCCTGTTTTTCATACATTCCCATATGACCAGTATCCTTCAGAATGTGAACAACTGCTTTTTCAGGAATCCGGGATTGTTCCAGACTTTTTTCATAAGGTACTCTTCCATCTTTGTCACCAATTACAAATAAGACCGGATTCTTAAAATTTCGAAACACATGTAATCTTTCCGGTCTGTCTCGCATAGCACGGGCATATTCAATCACGGATTCCCCAGGTGTTTCGTACGCCAGATCCTTTACAGTTTCAACTGCATCAATATTTTCTTCCAGGTATTCCGGATTGAAGAGTGATGGAACAAATGTTTTAATAAACAGTGCCACGCCATTTTCTCCAATAAATTCCATTAGCTTACTCCTGTTTCCTTTTTTGTCATCAGAATCCTCAAATCCAGATGAATGAAAAAGGCCAAAACCCTGGAGTGTATCAGGATATCTTTCGGCATATGCCAATGTGATATAACCTCCCAACGAATGCCCGATCATCACAGTTCTTTCTATTTTAAGATCATCAAGTAATTCCTTGATTTTGTCCGCAACATCGCTTAAGGAAAATCCTAGATCCAGCTTCGGGCTGCCACCAAAACCCGGAAGATCCGGACATATCACCCTGTAATCTGAAAATAAATTATTATCAAATGATTCCCAGATTTTATGTGATTCACAGTATCCATGAAGAAAAATCACAGGTTCCTTTTGCCCATGATCAGTAAAAAAGATGGGATACATAATACTATTTTAGAATATAATCTCGTTCCAGGATTTCTTCTACAGCATGCATGATACCCTCATTATCATAACCGCATTCCATTTGAAGCACTTCAGGATTCCCATGTTCGATTATTTTATCCGGAATACCAAGACGTTTTATGTGAGCGTGATAATCATTTTCAGCCATAAATTCCAGAACAGCACTCCCGAAACCTCCCATTAACGCACCATCCTCAATCGTCACAATCCTCCGAAATTTATTAAAAATATGATGAAGTAACTCTTCATCAAGGGGTTTTACAAAACGCATATCAAAATGGGCAGGATGGATGTTTTTTTCATCCAGTGCCTCACAGGCCTCAATTGCATTTGCACCTATATGTCCAATAGTAAGGATTGCTATGTCTTCACCATCCCTGATCTCCCTGCCTTTGCCAACCTTGATTTCCTCAAAAGACACTCTCCAATCCGCAATTTTTCCACTACCCCTTGGATATCTTATACTGAATGGTCCAAGATTTTCAGGTAATTGAGCAGTATACATCATATTCCGCAGATCAATTTCATCCATGGGAGCAGATACAACAAGATTTGGAATGGTTCTCATAAAAGGTATATCATAGGCGCCATGGTGAGTTGGCCCATCTGCACCAACAAGTCCAGCCCGGTCCAGACAGAATACAACAGGCAATTTCTGGATACAAACATCATGAATAACCTGATCATATGCTCTTTGCATGAAGGTACTATAGATGTTACAATAGGGGATCATACCCTGTGTTGCTAAACCGGCAGAAAAAGTTACAGCATGTTGTTCAGCTATCCCTACATCAAAAGCCCGATCAGGCATTTTATTCATCATGATGTTCAATGAAGATCCTGTAGGCATAGCTGGTGTAATTCCCATGATTTTTTCATTTTTTTCAGCCAGGTCCACCAATGTATGTCCAAATACATCCTGAAACTTTGGCGGTTGGGATGTCTCCTGGTGTTTTTTATGAATTTCTCCAGTAATCTTGTCGAATTTTCCCGGTGCATGCCACTTGGTTTGATCTTTTTCTGCTTGTTCGAATCCCTTGCCCTTGGTTGTAAGGCAATGCAGGATCTTGGGTCCGGGAATATCTTTGAGGTCTTTGAAGATGTGTACAAGATGATTGACATCATGACCATCAACCGGACCAAAATATCGAAGGTTCAGGGATTCGAATAGATTTGAATGCTTTAACAGAAGAGATTTCAAGCTGAGTTCAACATTAGAAATGACTTCTCTGGTATTTTTTCCAAACCTGCTGAATTTACCTAGTAGCTTCCAGACATCAGCCTTAACCCTGTTATAAGTATGTGATGTGGTGATATCCGTAAGATAGTCTTTAAGTGCTCCAACATTCGGATCTATTGACATACAATTATCATTCAGAACTATCAATAGATTCGAATTGGATACACCAGCATGGTTCATCCCCTCAAAGGCCAGACCACCTGTCATCGCACCATCGCCAATTACAGCAATATGCTTCCTGTCTTTTTCGTTTTTATAGTCTGAAGCGACAGCCATACCCAGGGCTGCAGATATGGAAGTTGATGAATGTCCAACACCGAATGCGTCATATTCGCTTTCTGACCTCCTTGGAAAACCAGAAATCCCTTTAAATATCCTGTTTGAATGAAACAGATCCCTTCTTCCAGTTAAAATCTTATGACCATATGCCTGATGTCCGACATCCCAGATTAGTTGATCGTAAGGTGTATTAAAGACATGATGAAGTGCAATAGTAAGTTCCACTACCCCCAGGCTGGCGCCGAAATGTCCCCCATAGACAGATACATTATCGATGATAAATTGCCTGAGTTCGACTGAGAGTTGCACTAACTGTGCCTGATCAAGATTCTTAACATCATCCGGAGATTCAATCTGATTTAATAATTCGCCTGCCTTGATCAACATATCTTGATTGATTAGTCTTCTCACGAAACCTGATTTATTATTTGTATGACTACGCGATCAGGTTTAACCATGTAAAAATACATTTTTTTCGTTAACCCGGTATCCAATTACAAAGCAATCCCCTATCTTTGGATGTTGTAGTAAGAAATACAAAACACTGTGAGCTTTGAAGTAAAACTTCCATTATTTGAAGGTCCATTTGATCTGTTGCTCTTTTTCATTGAAAGGGACGAGTTGGACATCTATGACATACCTATTTCAAAGATCACTGAGGATTTTTTGAGTTATATCCATCGGCTTGAAGAAATGAATATTGAGGTTGCCAGTGAGTTTATACTTGTCGCTGCAACCCTCATGCGTATTAAAGCAAAAATGCTGCTTCCCAGGCCTACGTTGGATGAGGAAGGTAATGAAATCGATCCCAGGGAAGAACTTGTAAAACATCTTCTTGAATATAAGAAGTACAAATCAGTTGTATCTGATTTTTCATCTCTTGAGGGCGATCAATTCCCAAAAGAAAAAAGGGGCAATATATCTCGTGAACTCAAAAAACTTGCTGAATCATCTAATGTGGAATCAGAACTGCAGGATGTGGACTTATATAAATTATTGAAAGTCTTTGAGAAAGTAGTTGACAGGTACGTGATCGAGCAAAATAAACCCATCCATACTGTTGTTCAATATCCTTATACAATTGCAGAGCAGAAAGAGTTTATCATACGAACGCTCCAGAAACGAAAGAATATGTCTTTCGAGGAGATTATATCAGTTAATCCGTCCAGAATGGCTGTTATTTATAATTTCCTGGCTATTCTTGAACTTCTACAACTTAAATTAGCCACGCTTGTAACCGGCGAAGGATTTAACAATTTCTGGATTCAATTACCAGAAAAGGAACAGGCTACCATTAAATAATTTTGCAGACAATAGCAAAGTGCAGGTTCCTGCTAAGCAAATAATTCCAGATCTGAAAAAAAGAATCCTGCTTCAATCCTTGCATTTTCATCTGAATCGGATCCATGAACTGCATTTGATTGCAAGGATTTCGCATATAGTTTGCGCACTGTCCCATCCTCAGCGTCATCAGGATTAGTAGCTCCGATCAACTTTCTGAAATCTGAAATAGCATTTTCCTTTTTAAGTACCATTGCAATGATCTTACCAGATGACATGTATTCACATAAGCTATTATAAAATGGTTTCCCCTGGTGAACAGCATAAAACTGTCCTGCCCTCTCAATGGTTAGTCGGGTCATTTTCATTCCAATAATTGAAAATCCCGCATCTTCAATCATCTTGATTATTGGTCCGGAAAAACCATCAGTAACTGCCTCAGGTTTGATCATAGTTAAAGTAATATCGCTCATACTGTAATATAATTTTCGATTTGCATACAAATATAATAACCCGGGAAACTTTATCTAATTATACATTACATTGGTACCCCATTTGTTTTTTTGTTTTTACCCAATTAATCGTCAGATTTGCACCTGCATATTTTGTTCAATGCAATTAGTTTATGCTCAGTTTTAGGGAATTTAGGGAAATACTGAATACACCTTCCCGCAAAATCGTAATTACTACTCATCACAAACCAGATGCAGATGGGCTGGGTTCTTCTTTGGGTCTCATGGGATATCTCTGTAAAAAGGGACATGAATGTACTGTAATTTCTCCAACTGATTACCCTGATTTTCTTTCGTGGATGAAAGGGAATGAATCGGTTGTCATATATGAAAATGGAGAAGAGGAACGAGCAAAAGCCATTATCGATGAAGCTGATGTTATTTTCTGCCTTGATTTCAACAGCCTCAAAAGGATCGATGGATTAGGTGATTATTTAGAAAAGTCATCGGCATTGAAAGTGTTAATCGACCACCATCTGGAACCGGAAAAGTTTGCTGACTTTGAATTTTATGATGTCGAAGCTGCAGCAACAGCTGAGTTAGTATATGAACTCATTGTCAAAATGGATGATAGAAACCTGATAGACAGGGATATTGCAGAGAGTCTGTATGCTGGCATTATGACGGATACTGGTCAGTTTAAACATAATAATACCACTCAAAATGTGCATTATGTCACTGCCAGTCTAATGGAACTTGGTGCTGACACCTCGAAAGTTGGAACCCTTATCTATGATACCAATTCATTTGATCGTTTAAAATTTATTGGATTTGCTTTAAGCCAGCGGTTGAAGTTTCTTCCGGAATATCATACAGCATATTTTGTTATAAGTGCTGATGATCTGAATCGGTTTAATTCAAAAACCGGCGATACTGAGGGACTGGTTAATTATGCCCTGTCATTAGACGACGCAGTAATGGGGGCTCTAATTATGGAAAGAGATGGTCAGGTACGGATCTCTCTTCGATCTAAGGGAGATTTTTCAGTCAATGAATTTGCCCGAAAGCATTTTGATGGTGGCGGACATATGAATGCTGCCGGTGGAAACAGTTATGTCAGCCTTGAGGAAACCGTAGAAAAATTTGAACATATTTTAAAAGATTATAAGGAGGAGTTAGATAACTCAAAAAAGAATTATGAGGTGGTTTGATTTTTTTCGATACGTTTTTATCCTGTCTATAATCACCTATTTATCTGGATGTGAAAAAAAGTTCAAACAAACACAATCCGGATTAGCTTATAAATTTATTAATAAAGGAAGAGGAACAAGTTTCAAA
>JBHOSY010000201.1:0-7035 GCA_042584165.1 Bacteroidota bacterium
GTAGCTAACAAGGCAGTAAACTCCAAGCCTGTGAAGTAGTTTTAAATAGTTCAGGAATGACTTTAAATTTTCTGCTCATCAATTAACTTTCGAGTAATAAAACGGCACGGCGTTTACTGCTGGACCGTTAGGCCAAATGTCTTCTTTTGTGATATAAAATAGTGCAGTAATCCTTTCATACTTCCCGATGACATAATAACTTTCAGGATATAAATCGGCACTGAGTTTATCAACCAAACATTGTGTGCCATTTCGAGACCTATATGGCAAATCGAAACTATTAAAACAAATATGTATTAAAAGAAATTCATGCACTCTAAAACTAGATAAAATGGTCAAAACAAATTATCTCTTTCTGATACTTGCCTTTTCCCTTGCTTGTAGTACACAAAAAAAACAAGAATTAGATCAAGAAATTCTGGCTTCGCTTGGTGAAAAATTCAAAACTGAATTTTCTGATATGGCTAAATCATTTGAAGTGAAAATTGGTCAAGATTCAACAAGCATTGAAGCTTATCTCGGCTTGGCAGATTCGTATATTCTTCTTTACGTATTCGGCTATATGCCACGTAATGTGTCGGTAACAAAAGCAAAAACAGCTTATAAAAAAGTACTAAAATTGGATTCGGTAAGTTCGGATGTTTTAAAGTTGTCTGGCATATTAAGCTTTCTCGACTGGCAATGGGAGGATTCAGAAGTAGCTTTTCAGAAAGCTATTCAAAAGAACCCTAAAAACTTGAATGCACGTCATTGGTATTCGCTGTGGTTGTCTGCAATGGGACGCTCCGATGAAGCTATGGACCAGTCCGATACTATTTCATCAATGGATATTGCTGGCGATTATTTAGTGGGTAGAGGCTCACTGTTGTATTTTCAAAATCGTTTTGAAGAGATGAAACCGCTGATGATGAAGACTATTGAACAGAACCCAGAAATTCCATGGGGATATGATTGGCTCGGGATGGCATATAATGGTTTGGGTGAACACGAAGATGCCATAAATACTTATATTAAGGCATTCGAACTCTCTGATGGTACAGTAGAAGTAGGTGCTGGTTTGGGACATGCTCTTGGCCACGCTGGAGAGACGGAATTAGCAAAACAAATGGCAGAATACTATGCATTGGCCGCAATAGATAATTACTTACCTCCTGTTCAACGATCATTTATCCATCTTGGGATTGGGGAATACCAAGAAGCAATAAATCTATTAGAACAGGCATACAAAGAGCAATCCTGGTTTCTTATTTTTATACAGATTGAGCCATGGTATAACCCTATTAGGAAAGACATTCGGTTTATCGACATTATGAATAAAATGGAATTTCCTGACTGATATTAAGTACTTATTTAGAATTTTATTTAATAATTGTTATAATAACCCAAACTTAGAATATTGTCAAAGTTGTAATTTGCCATTTCCAATTTTGACATTTATAGGTTCTTAAAATACAAATAAGAAGGGCATACAATATTGTGTAAATATAATTGCCGGGATAATATGTTTTAAAAGTTTTACAGCCCGCATCAAACTTTTGTCTTGGTGAATAGGACCGCGCTCCGGAAATCGCTACTTGCCATATTGCCAGACGTTGGCTGTAATGCTTTGATACCCATAAAAACAGAAAAACATGAATGATGAAAAAACAAAACAACCTAATGATTTTATTGAATTAGTAAAAAAATGGAGATTAATTCAAAGGCCTGGAGAAAACCATGATTTGTTCAAACAAATGGATGGTGAATGGGATGTAAAACTTATCTTTCATGGAGGAGGACAAAGTTGGGAAACCAAATGCAAAGCAAGGAATGAGATAATACATGGAGAAAGATTTCTGATTGAAAATATAGAAGGAGAAATTTATGCTCCAGATGATTTAGGGATAATGAGGACTGAAGTATATTCTTCGACAAAGATCATTGGTTATGATAATTATAAGAAAGCATATTGCGGTTCATTTATTGAAAACCAAAATTCATATATGCTTAATTTTATTGGTCGCAGACCATTATCTGGAGAACCAAACCAAATTATTTTTTTTGGATTGTCTGATGAACCAATGCTAGGGATTAATGATACAACAATGAAATATACTTTAGAAATTGTTGATGATAATTCTTATATATGGAAAGTGTTTGCACTTGCACTCGGAGAAAATTTACTTGCTTTTGAATTTATATTTCAAAAATAAGATTATGAAGCACTACAGCCAACAGGGGTCATAAAACATTTGGGCGTCAGTGGTTATTTGGGCATACTTCTCCGCATCAGATTTTGGTGTCGGGTGATACTAACACAGCCCGCACTCCCAAACGTTTCATACCGCCAAAACGTTGGCAATAATTTTTACTTTTCAAACTATGGGAAAAGATATATTAATCTTCGTTATAGTTGGATTTGTATTGATCCTAAGTGGTCTGATAATCTATAAAGGGAAAGCGTATAATCTCATTGCCGGTTATGAAATTCTAAAATGGAAAGGAGTTGATATGGATGGATACGCCAGGATTTTTTTGATCGGCTCTTTGTTCATGGGAATTTGCATTATGCTAATTCCAACTACATTAATCTATTTTGGATATGATCGATATGCGGGAATATTTTTACCAGTAATCTTAGCGATTGGGATATTATACATAAGTATTGTAGGATTCCGGAAGTCAAAAAGAATATCTGATCAGGAATGCGAAAAACAACACCCAACAAGGCAGTAAACTCCATACCGGTGAAGCAGTCCTCAATTAGTCCTGGATTAGCTATAAAATTCTTGTTCTTATTTGTGATTATTGAACTATGACCCGGGAATTGTATTTTGCATTCCATGTGAAAAATAAAGTGTGGATCAATCATTTCTTCTGTAATGGCAGTTTCTGTATCTTTCCTGTATATAAATAACAAGGTGCTTTGCAATTCCACTATAGCTACACGACCGGGGACCTTGGCAACAAAACGAATGTGACATGAATAAATACAATCTATTATTAATTGCAGTATTGCTTTCATTATTTACGGGTTGTAATCAATCAAATCAAGACAGATACTATTATCCGCTTCCAGGCAATCATATAACCCATCATGATCGCCATCAGCCAGAAGAAGTGGGATTAAATCCTGAATTGATCGTTCAGATCAATGAATTTATTCAATCAAATCCATATGTCAGGAATAAAAAGTTTTTCGAACCAAGATGGGCTATTTGGCGTAACGGATACCTTATTCACGTCGAAGGTGATTTTTATAAAAAAGATGATGTGGCATCATTAAGAAAAACATGGCATGCTATGACAGTTGGTGCAGCCATACAACAGGGTAAAATAAGGGATGTCCAACAGAAAATAAGTGAGGTTCTTCCTGAATTAAAAGGATTCGATGCTGAAGCCACCTGGAAAAATGTGATTACACAGTCTGCAGGTTTTGACTATCCATATGACACCTTCCCTGATTATGAACCTGGTGAAATGTGGACTTATTCCGACTTAACTATAGTTCATTTGTGTAATGCCCTGGCAAGAAAATATGGTAAGAAAAACTACTACGACGGTTATGATGAGGTAGCTCGAAAAGCGTATTTTGATGCTATTGGAATGAAAGGCTGGGAAACTCGAATTATAATAGATCGTTCTTTTGGAGATCATGATGGAATCAGGTTTGTTTTGAACCTTGAACATATGGGTAGATTAGGACTTCTTGTCTTATCCAGAGGTCGATGGGAGGGGAAACAATTAATTCCTCAATCATTCGTGGAGGATCTGGAAACTAAACAAACCTATGGCATGACAGTAAACTATAATGGGCCTAATGACGGAAGGATCGGGCGTAATAAAGAGGAATTTCCGGAGAGTCCATATGGATATCTAACATGGACAAACACAGATAGTGATCTTTTTAAAGGTGCTGATAAGTCCTGGGCTACTGGTTCAGGTTATGGAGGGGCCATGATCATGTGGAACAAAAACAATGGAATTGTATTTACCGGTTTTGGGATAAAGCCTGTTTCGGATAATACAAACCTGCCACTGATCATTGAAAAGAATATAACCAGGGATAATCCATTACTTGATCATAAACCAATGACCAAAATAGGGCGGTGGAGTTATTTCGAAAAATCGCTGGAAAAGGAACAAATCGTTGATACTCCATATGGACAAACGGGATTACTGGCCAGTTTTAAACTACCTGATGGAGAGATAATACGGACCAGAGGATTTTATGATGGCAATCAGATATGGAAGGTGAGATTTATGCCTTCATTGGAAGGTGTATATAATTACGAACTGAAATTTAAAGATGAAAATACAGCGGTAAAAGGCCAGTTTGAAGTACAATCTTCAAATATTCCCGGCTTGATCAATAAATATAAAAAAAATCCCATATGGTTCGGTTACAAAGATGGTGAAGCTGAACTCCTTAGGAGTTTCCATATCGGAGACAAATTTACCGCTGATACCTGCAATAGTATTACAGGAGAATCCTGGAGTAAAGAACAAAGAGGAGAATTATTAGATTGGCTGCAGGAACGCGGTTATAACATGTTGTCCATCGCCAGTTTATACCTTAATCGGGATGCTGAAGGAAGGGGAAAGGGGTGGAAAACACCAGACCTGTGGGATACTGTTAATCAAGTCCCTGACTATAGGGAATACCAACGTATGGAGACCATTCTCGAGGATCTTTCCGTAAGAAAAATACTGGTCTATCCTTTTGCCGGATTCTTTGGACGTAATTCGAATTACCCGGATGATGAAGAAAAGAGAAAACTGTTTTTGCAATATACTATTAACAGAATGGGTTCTTATTGGAATCTTATGTACATGGTAGGAGGTCCTGAACCACTACTAGTAGGTCAACCTTATATGACCAGTGAACAAGTTAGTTACTGGGGAACATTTATCGACTCATTGGATGTGTATGATCATATATTATCTTGCCATAATTATACCGGTAATGATCTTTTCAAAGATGAACCATGGACTGATTATGGCATTCTTCAGGGACCTAAAACGCTTAACAGAAAAGTATTGAATAAAGGATTATTGCAAAACCATCACGCTGAAAAACCACTATATGCCCAGGAGACATTATGGACTGGGAATAAATACCATCCGGATTACAGCCTGGATGATATCAGGAAAAATGCTTATGTAATTACCATGTCAGCAGCTATGATCAATTATGCACATATGAATGGTAATTCTTCATCCGGATTCAGCGGTTCATTAAGTTTTGAGCAAATGCGTCCGGAGATACACGAAGTGATTCATAAGGTTTGGGATTTTTTTGAAAGTATTCCATTTTATGAATTAAAACCAAATCAAAACCTCGTAAATAATGGATATTGCCTTGCAAAACCCGGGGAATATTATCTGGTTTATTTACCTGAGGGAGGTAAGTCAGAGGTTGAATTGAGCAATAGTACTTTCGAAGCAAATTGGATTCCGGGCATAAATACATACGAGAAACATTATATTGGTGAATTTAGTGGACCGTCTATTTTTGAAGCTCCTGATAACAGTGATTGGTTATTACTATTGACTGAAATAAAATGATTTTTAAGCAGGCATGGTGTTAATTTAAGAACTATAATAGAATGAGTTGCATAAATGATCGGGACCTTTTAGCATGTTATCTGCTTATTATAGAGCTAAATTTTACTTTATCGGTAAAGTATTGTATTAATGCATAAAAAGCTCCCATCACGCTGATAAACTCCATGGGTGGGCAAGGCAGTTGCAATTTAGAACATCTCAATTATAAATTAGTTAATAATTATAGCTGGCTGCTTAACAAGCCCACGAGAGTTTATCAACCAGAGGTTGGCAGTTAATACAAAAACGAGACATACAATGAGATATATATTAATAGTATTAACAAGACAAATAATACTGCAAGAACAATAAATAAAAGGACGAAGATTAAAGAAGCGATTGAAATTATAACATTAGCGAACGCTCAACAATGATTAATAATAATAGCCGAGATAGTAGTAAGTTTAATATATAAAACAATGAATGAAAATCTGAATCGTAATAAAAAAAATGCCATTGATTTCTATAAGATGGCCTATGATGGGAATCCAAGAAAAGCTGTGGAATTATATGTTGGTTCTGAATACATACAGCATAATCCATTAGTTGGTGATGGGAAAGAACCATTTATTGAATATTTTGAGAGAATGGCGACAGAATATCCCAAAAAATCCATCGAATTCGTCCGTGTAGTCGCTGAAGGTAATTTAGTAGCTCTGCATACGCATCAGATTTGGCCAGGCAATGAAGAGTATGTAACAATGGATTTTTTCAGATTTAATGATTTCGGGAAAATCGTTGAACATTGGGACTCTATGCAACAAATACCTGTGAGTTCGGCAAATAACAATACAATGTATTAGAAGTAACAAACCTGCTGCTAACAAGAGGTATACAAAATGCTCTTTTCTCCACTACTTATCGAAGATGCCTTGCATGCACTGAAAATCCATTCTCATTGATTAACTTACATTTCGTTAAGATCTGCACATCGCATACTGGTGACCGTTCTGTGTAAAGTTAAAAAGACATGCTCCGGGACGAAGTACGGATTTATTGAATGAAATTACGTACCAATTCAACAGGCTATAATTATTAACCATTAAAACTGACAAATATGAAAACAATGACTTGTAAACAATTGGGGGGAGCATGTGATAAAGAATTTCATGCCAACACTTTCGAGGAAATGGCAGAATTGAGTAAAAAGCATGGAATGGAAATGTTTCAAATGGGTGATGAACAGCATCTAAAGGTGATGAATGATATGCAAGAGCTCATGAAATCCCCTGATGCTACGAAAGAGTGGTTTGAAAACAGGAGAAGAGAATTTGATGAACTACCTGAGCATGAATAGCTGATACATCAAAATATATATGATTTCGAGTACTGGACAACGAATAACACTGCACACGATAAAAAATAAACGCCATTTGCCAATGGCATCCCTTTGGGAAAAATGGGCGATTATTCAAACCGTTCAGTGAAATTGTTCAAGCACTATTTCCC
>JBHOSY010000202.1:0-7035 GCA_042584165.1 Bacteroidota bacterium
TGAGGTTTTATTTTATCTTTTCTATCAATTCTCTGTGTGTTTAGCATCCTGCCTTTTTTGTCATCTTGTGTAAAAAAACGTTCATTTAGTGAATTAAGCTCAATAAGTAAAATAGATACTGTAAGTGAAAAAAGAGTCCACATTTCAGATATAACATATAAAATAGGAATTCATGGTGAAATGTACATTTATGAAGGAAGACTATTTACAGGTATTATATATGATATATATGATAATTATAGAAGGAAATTAGAATTTTCTGTCAAACGTGGGGTAAAAGAGGGTTTACATAAAGAATGGTACGCAAACGGAAAATTAAAAACGGAAGCAAACTATAATTTTAGAAGACTTGATGGATTAAATAAAGAATGGTATGAGAACGGGCAAATAAAATCAGATAGAAACTTCAAGTTTGGGAAAATGGAAGGAATGTATAGATGGTGGCATGAAAACGGACAATTATACAGAAGAGGAAATATTAAGAATGGAGCAAAAGATGAATTATGGAAAGAGTGGCATGAAAACGGACAACTAATAATTGAAGAAGTTTATAAAGAAGGAGAATTGATAGAAAAGATAAAATAAAACCTCACTTTGCATCAAAAAATATGGAAGAGATATACGATATATGATTCAACCTGATATACTGATCTACCGATTTACCGATCTACCTATCCCCATCGTCACCCCACTTTTTCAATTGTTAATCGTTCATAATATGCGCTAAAAGGTAAAACGGTACTCAAAATTGTTATTACCCGGCTGCGGAACAGGATATTTACCATCAGGACCTTCCTGTAGCGGTGCAGGAGAATTCATTGTTAATTTATCAATACCAGGAGCGAACTCGTGTTCGCAGTTGAGCATTTCCTCATAGGTAACAATTCGACCGGTGTGTGCTGCCATTCTTCCCATCGAGGTAACAAGGCTGGCTTCAGCACCACGCTTCGCTTCATTAAACGGTTTATCCTCACGAATGGCATCAATAAGGTGGTCCCATTCGAGCTGGTAAGGATTAGGCTCTGGCGCGGGGAATGCCCAGACAATGTCATCTTTGTTATCAAAATCCTGCCCTTTATTGATGCGGCACTTAGCTGGTGAGTGACCTCCCTGCGAGATGACTGCAGAACCCTTGCTACCATGGGCGTAACTGGCAAACTCGTTATGACAGCCGTCAATATTCCTGCCATAAAGAAACAACTTAGCACCGTCGGCGAAAGTGTATTCGACAGAATATGTGTCGAGATTCTGATCTATCGAATTGCCACGATAATGTCTTCCTCCGAGAGACTGCGCCTTAATGGGCCAGGCATCTTTCATCCAGCAGCATTCGTCTATGTGGTGTATGTAAAAGTCGCTGTAAGCACCTCCGCTAGCCCACAAGAAACTGTGAAACCGCTGTGTCTGGTAAAGTAGTTCGTTGATATTATCCGGTTTTGGGTCTGAGGCAAAATAGCCAATAGGCTTGTGCAGCCTATAGGCACGCAGCGTGATAATATCGCCGATCTGACCATCTTTAATACGATCGTAGAGTTCCCAACGGGCTGCGCAATGTCGGCACATCAAGCCGACACCAACTTTAATGTTCTTTTTAACGGATTCTTCTGCAAGCTTCAGGAACTTGAGTGTGGTGGGTCCGTCAACTGTAACGGGTTTTTCCATAAAGACGTTGATGCCTTTTTTAATAGCGTATGTAAAGTGTACCCAGCGAAATGCAGGCGGTGTCCCTAAAATTACAACATCACCCGGGCTGAGACAGTCCATTGCATCCTTATAAGAATCATAACCGATGAATTTGTGATCTTCAGGTACGTCTACCTGGTCAGGATGAATTTTTTTCAGATTATCGTAACTGCGTTTAATACGTTCATCGAATACGTCAGCCAGAGCAACAAGTTTGATCGGCCCATTTTTTACAGACAAAGCATTTGATGCTGCGCCGGCACCTCTGCCGCCGCAACCAACCAATGCCACCTTAATAGTATTGTTCTCCGCAGCATGAACGTGTGGAATAAGTCCTGCCGTCAGGGCTGATGCTACAGTGATTTTGCCTGTGCTCTTTAAAAAATCGCGACGCGATAAAGATTTCTGTTGGGAATTATACATTACTATTTCTCCTCTTATTTTAATACTTATACAGTTAAAAATCATAATAACCCATCTGGCTATTACTCATCTATATTTGTTTATGGATTGTTTTCAGCAAAAGCATTTCTAATATTATTAAATGCTTTGAAAAATGCCTTAATAAAAATACGTCACAAAAAACGAATCGCCAAATATAACCGCCGGTACATAATTCCGGCAATAGTCAATAAATAGTATTAAATCCCAGGCTTTCTCCCCACTCTCCAGGATTCCGGTGCATTTCAACGCAGGTCAGGTACTGTTTTTCCATCTGGCTATTTAACAGTTTCAGCATACGCCTACAGTTCTCAAAATAGATTTCATTCAATAGCAATCATTAATTCTCTGCTTTGAATTTCCCTAATTATAGAAGTGGTTTCTTTAATTTCAAGCAATCCCTCTAATACATAGAGCCCTAGTTCAATACTTTTTTTATCTTAATGCTCATAAAAGATTATCTTGTACACCTAAACAGTGATGTATTTTTAAATGATTTTATAATATTATAAATACTCATTAACAGAGGTAAATATGGTTAAGTAGGATTAAGATAGATTACCGGAATTACCGAACGGTATAAAATAAAATGAAGTATTTTAACTTAAGCTAGATAATTCTCATTCAATAACATATGCAAAAATTCTGTTATCATTTATATATAAGTTAAGATTATTCATGTCTTATTGTAGTAGAAACTGTACCCGAAAGCGAACCCATCATAAAATCAAAAAGCCATATGTAACTGACTATCAATCATATATGACTTTTAAGTAAACTTGAAGGGATTAGTTTCATTGATCCCTTATGCTTCCAAATTCCGAGAGGAAAGCCACCGGCTTTGTCGTTACTACATCGAAGTAACAAATAAACTAATACAAATTTCAGGGATTGCTCACCCTGTGGGACTCGCGATCCCTTATGCTTCCAAATTCCGAAAGGAAAGCCACCGGCTTCGCCGGCACGGCTTTTTTGTTCAATCACTTTTGCCACCCGGGTGTCAACGTGCTTTCACAAAAAAAGCCGGTCACTTCGTGACTGGCTTTCCTTTCTTTGTGAACCTGGAGGGATTCGAACCCCCAACCTCCTGATCCGTAGTCAGGTGCACTATCCAGTTATGCTACAGGTCCGTTATGCCGGGATGTAGGCCTGGCAGGTTAATTGGACGGCAAAATTAACCAAATTTAACGCCATATAAAACAGATTATTGCTTATCGTTTCAAATTTGTAGTATCTTTACGGCCGCATAAATTATGATTATATAATAGAAGGATATGAAGCGTGGACCTTTAACAATCATCTTTTTTCTGATATCGATCCCAATCTTTGTAAATGCCCAGGATGTCTTACCAGAAAGGAAAGACGATAATTTGTATCTCAGCGGAACACGTCCTGATCTTCCAGGAATACTGGGGTTTGATTTTGGTCTGAATTATGTCAACGACTTTCCCGGTGATATGAAGCTGAAATGGTTTAATTCCAGATACTTCTCAGGTTATTATAAATTTAGTTATACGCCTCATTCCATGTTATCGATTCATCCAGGTATAGCTTTTGGAGGTGAAAAATTTGATTTTCACAAAGATGTTACTTTAAGGCCAGGGGAGGATTCGATTGGTAATTATCAGACGCAGCTTTATGGGCTGGACAGCCTCATCAATGCTACATCAATTAAAAGATCTCAGCTGTCCACAGCATATATTGAAATTCCGCTGGAAATTACATTCCGAACCCATTCAAATCCAAAGAAAGCGTTTAAAGTAACTGTGGGAGGCAAAGTAGGATTACTGATCGACTCTAAAACAAAGATCAAATACAGGCAGGACGGCAAAACAAAGATTATCAAGGATAAACAAAACTTTGGCCTGAATTCCTGGCGGTTCAATGTTATCGGTAGGATCGGTTATGGAGATTTCAGTTTATTCTATCAATATAGCATCACTGAACTGTTTGAGAAAAACAAAGGGCCCTTCGGAACAACCGGGCATCCCATGACTTACGGTATTTCTTTCAACCTGTTTTAATATATGATCAGGTCAGGTAATATAGAGAGGTAAAGGACAGGACAAATCCCAAAACATACCCGATATATACTTCTGTTTGAGAGTGCACATTAAGATACAACCTGGAACTTAATACCAGGCCGGAAACCAGTATCAACCCTACAAAAGGATATATGAGCGGGGTTTCAGGAAATAAATAAATAAGTGCCAGAAGAAATCCGGTCATACCTCCTGTTCCGGAAGCATGAATGCTGATCTTCCAGAAAAAAGTAATAACAGCCAGTAAAACTATTTGAACCGAAACAGAAATCATTATTACTATCAAAACTCGATTGACATCAAGCTTATCGATAAACAGGAATGTGGTGATTGTATAAAATACTGCAATGAATATGAATGGCAATCTCCGTTCGCTTTTATTCTCCAACTTCAGATTAGAAATAACTGACGAGGTCCAAAGTCCCAACAGGCTCAATGCCGGTATCACAAAAGTTGTAAGGAAAACCAGAAGCAACACATAGAACATGGCCTTCATACTCAATGGATTGAATATATCCGGCAGAAAGCGGATCAGGATCATGAACATGAAGGTAGGCATCAGAAGAGGATGCATCAGGATACTGATTGTATTGGCCAGTGTCTTCGTCACTATAGTTCTTTTCTAAGCCTGGCAACAGGAATATTTAATTGCTCACGGTATTTTGCAACTGTTCTTCTGGCGATATTATACCCTTTTTGTTTCAATAGTTTCTCGAGTTTCTCATCGGATAAAGGTTTTTTCTTCTCTTCCTGGTCGACCATATCCTTCAAGGCCTGTTTCACCTCACGGCTGCTCACATCTTCACCGGAATCGGTGCTGATCCCTTCAGAAAAGAAGTATTTCAATGGATACAGTCCAAATTCTGTTTGTACGGATTTACTGTTGGCAACCCGCGATACCGTTGAAATATCCATATTTATCCTGTTGGCAATATCTTTCAGGATCATGGGTTTTAGATTGCTCTCATCTCCTGCGAGAAAGAAATCATACTGATAATCAACTATGGCTTCCATGGTTCTGAGTAATGTCTGCTGTCTTTGTTTGATTGCATCGATGAACCATTTAGCAGAGTCCAGCTTCTGTTTGACGAAGCTGATGGTTTCCCGCATCTTCTTATCTTTGGTTTTGCTCTTATCATATGTATCGAGCATATCAGCATAGGAACGACTCACCCTGAGTTCCGGTGCATTTTTGGAATTCAAATACAACTCAAGTTTGCCATTGTTATTATTGAGTATATAGTCCGGGTATAGATATAAAATCTTCACCAGATCCCCGGAGCTGCTGCCGGGTTTTGGATTAAGTTTGATGATAAGATTGATGGCTTCTTTCAGGTCTTCATCCTGCTGGATATTAAGTTTCTTTTTAATCTTTTCGTAATGTTTCCTTGTGAAATCATCAAAACAACTCTCAAGAATCCTAATAGCCAGTCTGACAAATGAATTATGTTCATCTTTTCTTTTTAGCTGGATAGAAAGACATTCCTGAAGATCACGAGCTGCAATACCGGGAGGATCAAACTCCTGGATAAGCAACAGCATTTCCTCAACTTCTTCTTCTGAAGTCTCAATACCCTGCGAAAAAGCCATGTCATTAATAATGGATTCCATATCCCTGCGTATGTATCCATCATTTTCAATACTGCCGATCAGTTGTTCACCAATAACCCTTTGCCTGTCATCCAGCCCAAGATAACCAAGCTGGTCAAGCAACTGATCGTTCAGCGTCAGTGAACTGGCATATGGAATGTCTTTGTCCTCTTCATCGGGATCAGGTCCGTCACCCTGCATTTTATAACCGGAATAATCATCCTGCAAATAATCCTCAATGCTGATATCTTCATTCGCTGATTCTGCAGTTGCCTCCACATCACCTTCTTCCTCTGTGCTGCTGGATTCGATCTCTTCAGGACCATCTTCCAAAGCGGGATTGTCTTCCAGTTCTTCTTCAATACGGGTGTCCAACTCTACCGTTGGAATCTGCAGCAGTTTGATAAACTGTATCTGTTGTGGAGACAGTTTTTGTTGTAACGTTTGTGCTAAGCCTAATTTCTGCATATATAAAGCAAGACTTTTCCCGCGTAATGCCTGGAATTTAATTTACTCAAAAATATAATATTTCATTCAAATCGTTGAAAAAAACAGCAATTTTAAGTTCTTTAGCGGTCAATTTTATATTAGGAATGGTGCCGAATCATTCTGATTGCCAAATATATATCTCATTATTAAATGCATCTGGAATGACGCAGTTGAAAAGATCAAAGATTAAAGACCTGTTGGATGGATCCTTAACAGGTCAGGAAGTATTGGTAAAAGGATGGGTACGGACTAAACGAGAAAGTAAAAATGTTATTTTCGTCAACCTGAATGATGGTTCTGTAATACATAACCTGCAGGTTGTTGCCGATCCAAACAATCATTCCGAAGATATAATAAAAAATATAACAACAGGTGCCTGTATTGGTGTTGTTGGAGAATTGATTGAGTCTTTTGGAAAAGGGCAGCGTGTGGAACTATCGGCGAAAGATATTCAAATAATAGGCGAGGCAGATGCAGAAAAATATCCTCTTCAACCTAAAAAACATTCTCTTGAGTTTCTTCGGGAGATTGCCCATCTAAGGCCGCGTACAAATACCATAAGTGCCGTATATCGGGTACGTCATGCAATGATATATGCGATCCATAAATTTTTCAACGATAAAGGATTCCTGAACATCCATACTCCAATTATTACTGCTTCTGATGCCGAAGGAGCAGGGGAAATGTTCAGGGTTACAACACTTGACCTTGAAAATATTCCGAAGAATGAAAATGGAGAAATAGATCACAATAATGACTTTTTTGGTCGTGAAACCAACCTCACCGTTTC
>JBHOSY010000203.1:0-6906 GCA_042584165.1 Bacteroidota bacterium
TATTCAATATGGAAATTCGAGATAATAATGACTCGGTATTTTATTCCACTATTAATAACGGTTTTCCTGACATGATTTTTTATGATGATACGACATGGGAAAGTTCTGGCCAGATTTATGAAGGATTGAAAAAAATGAGAGTCGGTGACAGTGCTGTATTTAAGATCACTTGTCACAATTTATATAAATTATCATGGCGTAGAGAAGTTCCAGGTAATATGGATGGAGAGGCAACTTTAACAGTAAATGTCGGGATTCAAGATCTTATTACTCCATATCAATACCAATATCAGGAAGGTATTCGAATAGTAAAGAAAAGAGAAATCCAAGCAAAAAAAGCTGAAGATCAGTTATTTAAAGATCTAGCCTTAATGGATGATTATTTTGAGAATAATGCCATTATACCTTTGGAAACTGAATCAGGAATGAGGTATGTAATTCATGATGAAGGAGATGGAATCAATCCTGAAATTGGAGATGAGGTAACTGTTCATTTTACAGGTTATTTCCTTGATGGTACTATATTCGACGACACCTACAGCCGGGGTCCTATGAGATTCAGAATAGGGGCCGGTACGGTTATTGATGGTTGGGCAGAAGGTGTGAAACTCATGTCAAAAGGTGCTAGATTCACTTTCTACATGCCATCCGGAATAGCGTATGGATTAAAAGGATATAGAAATATTATTGATCCGAATCAGATATTGGTATATGAAGCAGTAATGGTTGACATAAAATTCAGATGAACATGAGGATTTCAGGGATAATTACACTTTTGGCAGCATTGCTGATAATGCTGTCATGTGGAGGGGATGAGTATTTGTTCGATTGGCAGGAACAACTTGCAAAAGATCTTGAAGCTATTGACAAATACCTGGAAGAAAATAACATTGAGGCTAAGAAATCTTCGTCGGGATTGCGATATGTAATCCATGATTACGGTACAGGAAGCGCCCCGGTTTATGGACAGTCTATAATAGTACATTATGAAGGAAGATTAATCGATGGAACTGTGTTTGATTCATCATACGAAAGAGGGGAACCATCCGAATTTCGTGTTGGAACTCTGATCCAGGGTTTTAATGAAGGTCTTTCATATATTGGAGAAGGAGGCAGTATTTCACTCTATATGCCTTCCCGAATTGGGTATGGAACCAGCTCAACTGATAACATCCCGGAAAACTCCATTTTATTTTTTGATGTAGAGTTGTTAAACATCAAATAGCAGTTTTGAATATGGATATTTGTTTTGCAACGAATAATGAATACAAACTGCAGGAGATCAAAGCACTTCTTGGTAAAAAAATCAAAATACTTGGCTTACAGGAAATAGGCTGTACAGAGGAATTGCCTGAGAATCAGGACACGCTGGAGGGCAATTCAAAAGAAAAAGCTGAATATGTTTTTGAACATTTTAAGGTGGTTTGTTTTGCAGATGATACAGGACTGGAAGTTGATTGTTTAAATGGAGCACCTGGTGTAAAATCAGCCAGATTTGCAGGGGAACAGCGTAGTAGTGAAGATAATATTTCGTTATTGCTTGCAAAGTTAAAGAATGAAACAAACCGGTCTGCAAGATTCAGAACTGTAATTTCTCTTGCTGGAGTAGGTAAACTGAAACAATTTGAAGGAGTAATTGAGGGAAAGATCATTGGAGAAAAACGAGGCAATGATGGATTTGGTTATGATCCTGTTTTTCTGCCTGAGTCAAAGGATTTAACTTTTGCGCAGATGCCCCTCTCTGAAAAAAATAAGATCAGTCATCGGGCAGTAGCCTTCAGAAAACTCATTCAATATTTGCAAAATATATAGAAGAATGAAAAAGAACCTGGTAATTGGGATTACTGGAGGAAGTGGTTCTGGTAAAACCCTCTTTCTGAACAGTCTTCTACATCATTTTGAAAAAGATGATATCTGCCTGGTATCGCAGGACAATTATTATATACCACGTGATCAACAACCTGTCGATGAAAATGGTGTTAAGAATTTTGACCTTCCTGAATCTTTGAACCTGGATGCCTTTGCAAAAGATATTGGCAGGCTGAAAAAAGGGGAGACAGTCCAACTTGAAGAATACACCTTCAATAATCCAGAAGCTCCAAAGAAAATTCTTAATTTTTATCCGGCTCCGATTATCATTGTTGAGGGCTTATTCATTTATTACATGTCAGAAATTGCCCAGCAACTGGATCTGAAGATATTCATCGAAACTGATAGTCATTTAATGCTGAAACGGAGAATCATCCGGGATAACCGCGAACGTGGTTACAACCTTAACGATGTATTATACAGATTCGATAAACATGTAATGCCTTCATTTGAGAATTATATATCTCCTTATAGAATGGAAGCAGATATTATTGTTCCCAATAATGATCATTTTGAAACTGCCGTTAAAGTTCTTACTGGATACCTTCGTAATCACAATGAAAATAATTGGAGTGATTAAATAGAAATCACAGGTTGTTAATTCCGAGGTATTGGTTAAATTTGCCTCCCCAAATGAATAGACAAACGGATATATTGACATTCAGACGTACGCTGATTCTGGCAGTTGGCCTCCTGGCAGCTATCCTGTCTATATGGAGTCTGTCTCTGCAACTGGAAGTCAGGAAGGTTTCCTTAGAGTTGCACGAAGAAGAAAGTGAAAAAAGCGGGAACAATCAGGATGAAAACCATGTGTATTTTCAGGAATATCAAGCTTCCACTAACCAGATTCAGATCCATATTGATATCCTGTCAGAATTGACGGAAAGGATACCTGAAAAAATTAGATCCATCCGTAAAGCATATTATATCTACATCCCTATTCAGGAAAGATTATTCAAAACGCTATTCCAACATATCATTTCCCCAAATGCTCCTTAGCCTCTTTCGGCTAACCCAAACTTAATATTTTACCAGTAATTAATTTTTGTTTTTAAACTTTACATCATGAAAAATAAAGGCTTCATCATATTTCTTACCACAATTGTTACGCTTCTGTGTCTCTACTATTTATCGTTTACATTCATATCCAGAGGCATACAGCAGGATGCGATTGAATTCGCCATGGATGAAAATGGAAATGTTGACTTTGCCAGGAAGCAGACATATCTTGATTCAGTCTGGAATGAACCGGCTTATAATTTCCTGGGTATTGAATTCACCTATAAAGAAGTAAAAGAAACAGAGCTTAGTCTCGGTCTCGACCTTCAGGGTGGAATGCACGTAACCCTCGAAGTATCACCAGTTGATATTTTCAAAGGATTGAGTGGTAACAGCGAGGATCCCAAATTCCTTGAAGCATTACGAATGGCTCAAAAGAAACAACGGAACAGCCAGGAAAAGTTCATTAGTCTATTTTATGAATCATGGATAGAAATTAATCCTGGTAGTAAACTTTCATCAATTTTTGCCAATAGTGCGAACAGGGGTAGAATAAGTTTTGATTCTTCTGATGATCAGATAATACAAATTCTGGATGCAGAAGTAGAAGATGCAATCGACAGGTCATTTGAAATTCTGAGAACGCGAATCGACAGGTTCGGAACATCACAGCCAAATATTCAGAAACTACAGGGCACAGGTCGAATTCAGGTTGAGTTACCAGGTGTTGAAAATCGTGAACGGGTTCGTAAACTCCTTCAGGGTGTAGCCAAACTTGAATTCTGGGAAGTTTATGAATTGCAGGAAATGAGTACTACACTTACTGCGATTAATGCAAAGCTCATGGAACAGCAGGAGGCCGACCTCATAGACCTTAGTGATCTGACCGAAAGAGATATTTCTGAAGAACCTTCTCTTCAGGAGAATCAGGAAGAAGATGAGGATCTGGTGAGTTTACTTGGTGACCAGGATGTTCAGCAGGTGGATACTGCTGCAGAAGAATTGGCAGCTCAAATTGCAGGCGATTCAACTACTGCGGATTCTTTATCCATGCCACTATCATCACCAATATTCGAATTAAGAAAAGCTCCCTATTACGGCCTTTTTTATACTGTAAAAGACACATCAAGGATCAACAGAATTTTCAAAAGATCTGAAATTAAAACACTCGTTCCAAACAACATGAAATTCCTTTGGAAGAATTCAACAATACCGGGTGATGGTGAGGAGGAAGTTCTTGAGTTTTTTGCTATAAAGGTTCGAAGAGGTAGTCAGGCACCATTAACTGGAGAAGTGATCGTAGATGCAAGACAGGATTTCGATGAAAGAGGACAACCCAGTGTATCTATGCAGATGAATGCAACAGGATCAAAGATCTGGCGTCGATTAACAGCTGAAAATCTGAATCGAAGAATTGCAGTTGTACTGGATAACTATGTTTATTCAGCGCCTAATGTTATCACGGAGATCCCAAATGGCAGTTCGCAGATAACAGGTAATTTTACTATTGAAGATGCCCAGGACCTTGCAAATGTATTAAAGGCAGGTAAATTGCCAGCACCTACAAGGATTGTTGAGGAAGCAGTGGTTGGGCCCACACTTGGGAAAGAAGCACAGAAAGAAGGAGTTGTATCAATTATTTCCGGGCTTATTATCGTTGTATTGTTTATGGTATTTTATTACTCAAAGGGTGGCCTTGTTGCTAACATCGCCCTGGTATTCAACATCTTTTTTATCCTGGGTATACTTGCCCAGTTAAAT
Organism: Bacteroidota bacterium; assembly: GCA_042584165.1. GTDB lineage: Bacteria > Bacteroidota > Bacteroidia > Cytophagales > Cyclobacteriaceae > JBHOSY01. Next base: position 4,630 of record JBHOSY010000203.1, read on the forward strand.
GCCTCACTTACACTTCCGGGTATTGCCGGCATCGTGCTTACAATTGGTATGTCAATCGATGCCAATGTTCTGATATTTGAAAGAATACGAGAAGAATTAAGGAATGGTGCTGGACTCAAAAAGGCAATTTCTACAGGATACAGTAAAGCATATAGTTCTATCATAGATGCTAATGTTACAACATTTCTAACTGGCGTTATTTTATATTCATTCGGACAGGGACCTGTGAGAGGTTTTGCCACAACCCTTATGATCGGTATTGCTTCATCATTCTTCTCAGCTGTGTTCATAACAAGAGTAGTGGTAGAATGGATGTCTCGCAAAGGTGATGACTCGAAACTGAACTTTTCAGCAGGATGGTCTAAAACATGGCTTACAAACCTGAATATTGACTTTATGTCAAAAAGACGAAGAGCTTATATCTTTTCCGCTATCTTCATCGTTGCCGGATTAGTACTCATTATTATTGAAGGAGGTTTGAACCTGGGTGTTGATTTTAAAGGGGGTCGGTCATATGTTGTAAGTTTTGAAAATCCGGTAGTTGCCTCAGATATGAAAACCGCTTTAATGACAAACTTTGAGAGTTCTGGTACTGAGGTTAAATCGTTCGGGGCTAATAACATAGTGAAGATCACAACCAGTTACATGGTTGATGATGAATCGGCAGAAGCAGATTCACAGGTTGAATCAAGACTTGTTGCAGGGCTTGCAGAATACACTGGTTTGACTTATGAACCTGATGATTCAAAAGTGGACGAAACGAATTTCACCATATCCAGTTCTAATAAAGTTGGAGCTACTATCGCTGATGACATTAAAAATGCTTCCATGCAAGCTGTATTCTTCTCACTGGTAGTTATATTCCTGTATATTCTTGTGAGATTCAGAAAATGGCAATTTGGACTTGGTGCTGTTATCGCACTCTTTCATGATACCTTATTTGTTCTGGGCGCATTTGCCTTTGCCAGGTTGTTTGGTAAAGCCTTTGAGATTGATCAGGTATTCATTGCTGCGATGCTGACCATCATTGGATATTCAATCAACGATACTGTGGTAGTGTTTGACAGAATAAGGGAAAACATGGCTCTGAAAGCAGGATCTGAGATATATAATGTATTCAATGAAGCGATCAATAAAACGATAAGCAGAACTTTAATCACCTCATTTACTACCCTGATTGTGGTGCTTATATTGTTTATTTTCGGAGGTGAAGTACTTAGAGGTTTCAGTTTCGCATTGATTATTGGTATCTTGGTTGGTACTTATTCATCCATTTTTGTAGCAACACCTACAGTACTTGATCTGGCTAAAAAGAAGACAATAAATTAAGCCAAGGTAAAGGCATAATGGTTATTTAAACTAATTAAAAAGGCTGCCCTTTCAATGGTCGGCCTTTTTAATTGTTGTGATTTTTGCAATATTTAAAAACAAAGTCACGGTATATGAAAGAAAAGAAGTCATTATACTTCATTGCCATATTACCTCCAGAATCCGTACAAAATGAGGTTACAGAATTAAAAAATTATTTTTTACGAAAATATGAAGTGAGGCAGGCTTTAAAATCACCTCCACATATCACCTTACATCCTCCGTTTAACTGGCCGGATAATAATGAGGATAAATTGAAAGAAAGTCTTTTCAAATTCGCTGCAAAGAATGTGAAATTCAATATTACATTAAATGGATTCGGAGCGTTCAAGCCTCGTGTTATATACATTGATGTTTTAAGAAGTCAGAACCTGGAAATACTGTTTGAAAAAATCGAATATTTTCTTGAGACAACCTGGGAAATAGATAACCAATTACGCAAAGGACGAAAATTCAATCCTCACATGACTATTGCCTTTCGAGATCTGACAAAAGAACAATTCTTTCAATCATGGCCGGAATTCAAAGATAAACAGTATCATCGTGATTTCATGGCTGCTGATATTTCACTTCTTCGTCATAATGGAAAGTTCTGGGATATCATCGCCTATGCACCTTTAAATAACGTTCCTGAACATACAAGCTAAAAATCCATCACCGGATGGTTCCATCAAACCTGAAACTTCGTTTTTAATCATTCATATTAAAATTGATCAGGATTCATCTGATCATTGAATAATTCAAAAAGCACCTCGTTAACAATCTTCGATGTTTATGTATGCTGATATGAAATGAATGGGTAGTATATATGTAGAATAGGATAAAAAGAAGTTAACTGGTAATAGTAAATTCATCAAGGATCAGTATTTTTATTAATTCGAGTTATTATTGTAGTACAAAATATTCTAT
>JBHOSY010000204.1:0-6858 GCA_042584165.1 Bacteroidota bacterium
GATTCATTTGGCATCGTGAAGGAAATATCTGGTAAAGATGCGACACTCGAAGTTGGAAATATCAGGTCCAGGGTGAAGATCTCGATGCTGGAGAGGATTAAAAAACCAGAGAGTGAGAAAATAAAGAGCATGGGTAAAAATACGAACAGGCAGGATATCATGAGAAGCAAAATGACTTCCTATAATCCAGTACTGGATATAAGGGGAAAAAGAGCAGAAGAAATCCAACCTTTAGTTGAAGTGTTTATCGACGATGCCATTATGCTGGGTTACCATGAGGTAAAAGTCCTTCATGGAAAGGGAGATGGAATACTCAGGAATGTCGTTCGCGAACAACTTCGACTGCATCCATCATTGATCAGTGCAACAGATGAGCATGTGGAACGCGGAGGATCAGGTATTACAGTTGTATCCTTGAAATAAAAAAGGCGAACTGTTAAGCAGTTCGCCTTTTAACTATATTTTTGATAATTGATTACTTTGTCATTTCGATTATGTAATCCCCATCCAATGCGCTGATCCTTTCACCTCCTGCCAACCTGCCTGCAGGGGTGGTAAATCTGAAAGACAGTGTCATTTGAGTATCTGAAAATCCACTACCGATAGTAATACTGCTAACTCCCCCTTCAACATTAGTTAATGATATCGCATCCACACTACTTAAACTCCATGTTGAACTGCTGGAAGTTGTAAAAAAATCAGGAGCGCCAGTAGAGCTGAAAGAGGTTGGGTTGTGATCCGCATCGGCCCCGAAGACCAATGTCAAATTATCCAGTATAGTCGGATCCACTCCATCCGGAACAGTTACGGATGTACCGGTAGATTGACTCCAGGATCCTCCACTAAGAGCTTTGGCTCTTTCCTGTGTGTCAGTTAGTGCCGGATCATCCGGATCACCACAACTGGCAAAAACGATGAATACACTAACTAATAACACTGATAACAAACTATATAAATTCCTCATTATCTTAATATTTATTATTTTCGTTTTCTATCAAACGTTCAAATTTAATGAAAATTATTGTTGGATTATCAATTTAAGAAAAATCCAATAAAATCAAGCAATAATTCTAGTTTATTTAAAATTTAATAAATTAATTTTTTTGTCACACAAATCTATATCTTCAGACTCATTACTGGCCAGGATGATCAACTTTTCTTTTTTAATTTTGTTGAAACTATCCTTGAACCAGTTTTTACTATCATTATCCAGATTTGTTGTTGGTTCATCAAGCAACAATACTGGAGAATCAGAGAAAATCCCTAATCCTATTTTAAGCCTTTGCTTCATCCCTGAAGAGAAATTCCCAATGTATTTTTTTTGGTCTTTATCAAGAAACATCATCTCAGGCAATGTGGCGATATCAATATCCTTATTCAGATCCTTAAATTGAAAGTGGAACTGAAGGAATTCTTCCAGCGTCATTTCGTCGATTAATTCCAGATAAGGTGCCGGGAAGTCAATGAACTTATAATATTCTTCTGAATTGATACTTTTACCTTCCCTAACGTAACCTATATTTCCCTCTGTAGGTAGTAAAAATCCTGATATGATTTTCAATAAAGTTGACTTTCCACTTCCATTGGGTCCGATGATGGCATTGGAGATTCCGGATACGAATTCAACGGATACATTTTTGAAAATCCAGTCCTGGTTGAATTTTTTTCCCAGGCCCTGCAACAGGATTTCCATGGATCAGCTGTTAACTCCTTTCATAATACCACGATCTGAGTTTTGAAGAAAGTTAATAACCTCGTCGCGCTCTTTTGAAGATGGTAATTCCAGTTCAATTAAATCAAGGGCCTTTGAATTATTTAGTCCTTTAAGAAAAATGTACCTGTAAATTTCCTGGATTTCGTTTATTTTCTTATTCGTGAACCCTCTTCTTCGTAATCCAATGGAGTTAACTCCGGAATAGCTCAACGGTTCTCTGGCAGCTTTGGTAAAAGGAGGCACATCTTTTCTGACCAGCGAACCACCAGCTATAAAAGCGTGACTTCCAATCTTTACAAACTGGTGTACAGAAGATGCTCCACCAACGATGGCCCAATCACCAACTATAACATGTCCGGCGATCTGGACAGCATTGGTTAATATCACAAAATCGCCCAGGATGCAATCATGTGCCACGTGAACATAGGCCATTATAAGACAGTTTTTCCCGATAACTGTTTTATGCCTGTCAAGAGTACCACGGCTAATTGTAACGAATTCTCTGATCACAGTATTATCACCAACCTCAACAGTAGTATCCTCACCGGCAAATTTAAGATCTTGAGGAATTTGGGCGATTACAGCACTAGAATAAATTTTGCAATTTTTACCTATCCGGGAACCACTCAAAATATTTGCATGTGGCCCTATCCAGGTACCCTCGGCGATTTCGACGTTTTTATCAATAAAGGCAAATGGCTCAATGACCACATTTTCAGCAATTTTTGCCTCAGGATGTATATAAGCTAATGGTTGTGTCATTTTGTCTTTTTTACTAGGCTGGCAGACATGATACTTTCAGTTACAACGGTATTTCCCACAAATGCCTGAAATTTCATCTTTGCAATTCCTCGCCTTATAGGCTCCATAAGTTCACCTTTCATAATTAATGTGTCACCAGGAAATACCATCTTTCGAAAACGGCAATCTTCAATTTTTAGAAAATACGTCCAATAATCCTCCGGGTTTCCACCCATTGCTCGAAGAGCAAGTATACCACCGGTTTGCGCCATTGCCTCAACAATTAACACACCTGGGAATACGGGATTTGAAGGAAAATGCCCTACAAAAAAAGGTTCATTATAAGTAACATTCTTTACGCCAGCAACAGTCGTTTCATCAAGATGAAAAATCTTGTCAACCAGCAAGAAGGGCGCCCTGTGTGGAAGGGTGGCCATAATCTGCTTAATATCCATTACAGGTGGCAATTTTGGATCATAAGCCGGAATGTTTATGGTCCGCGGATCCTCCATTTCCTTCTTTAACTTTTTCGCAAATGCCACATTCGCTGCATGCCCTGGACGAGCAGCCAGTATCTGTGCTTTAATAGGCCTTCCGGCAAGTGCAAGATCACCCATCACATCTAGCAACTTATGCCTTGCAGGTTCGTTTCTATACCTCAATTCTATGTTATTGAGTATGCCTTCTTTTTTGACCTCAACTCTCGGTTTGTTAAAAAGTTTAGCAAGACTGTCCAGTTCATGGTCTTTTACAACCCTGTCAACAACAACAATAGCATTATTCAGGTCTCCTCCTCGAATCAGGTTGTTTTTATGTAGTTCTTCCAATTCATGGAGAAAACAAAATGTCCGACAACCTGCAATTTCCTTTGGGAATTGATTAATATCAGTAATTGAAGCATGTTGGCTACCTAGTACAGGAGAGTTATAATCAATCATAACAGTGACGCGATAATCATCCAGTGGAAGAGCTGCGATTTCAACATCCCTTGTACTATCGCGATAAAATATTGGTTCTCTAACCTCATAGAAGTTACGAAGTGCATTTTGCTCCTCAAATCCAACTTTTTGTAAAGCCTCAACAAACATCTTTGATGATCCGTCCATAATAGGAATCTCCGGGCCATCTACCTGGATTAATACATTGTCAATTTCTAATCCAACCAAAGCAGCTAAAGTATGTTCTATAGTCGCAATCTTGGCTCCATTGGATTCTATTGTAGTACCTCGAGAAATATCAATTACGTTGTCAACATCAGCATCAACAACAGGCTGACCCTCAAGATCAGTTCTTTGAAATTTTATACCATGATTTGGTTTAGCCGGAAGAAAAATGATATTCGTATCTGCACCCGTGTGCAATCCAACTCCGGATATCTTTACTCGTTCCTTTATTGTATGCTGTTTTGTGTTCATATTCTCACCTTATATCTCCTATAAACTCAGTACTCTCTTTTCTAATTCTTTGATCCTTTCCATTAAATCGGGAAGCTTTTTATAAACAACATATGACTTAATAAATTTGTCTCTTTCCAGTGCAGGAGCTCCGATCAGGATGGTTCCTTTTTTCTTGAAGGATTTCGTTATTCCCGTTTGTGCTCCCACTTTGCTTTCATCTGCAAGTTCTGCATGACCTATCATACCCGTTTGTCCACCAATTACGCAATTTTTGCCAATTTTAGATGATCCTGAGATGCCTGATAAGGCTGCCATAACTGTGTTTTTTCCAATCTCAACATTATGGGCAATCTGTATCAGGTTATCAAGTTTTACGCCTTTTCTTATTATCGTTGAATCAAATGTTGCACAATCGATGACTGTATTGGCTCCGATATCCACATGATCTTCAATAATCACGTTACCGATCTGGGGAATTGTTTTATAAGATCCATCCTCCCTTGGGGCAAAACCAAATCCATCGCTTCCTATGATAGCCCCGGAGTGAAATACACAATGGCTTCCAATCTTTGTATTTTCATAGATTGTTACACCAGATCGGAAAATCGTATGGTCTCCTATTTCTACATTGTCTCCGATATACGTATGAGGATAAATTTTCACATTATCTCCTATCCTCACATTATTACCAATATACGAGAATGCCCCTCTATATACATTTTTACCAATAGTAGTTTCATTTCCTATGAATGAAGGATCTTCAACTCCTTCTTTTTGGAAAGAGGTCATTCGATGATACTCATCCAGTAAAACAGAAAAACAAAGATAAGGATCATCAACCCTGATCAGTGTTGTTTTAATCTCCTTTTCAGGAGTGAAATCTTTCCCAACTATTACCGCGGCTGCGTTAGTAGAATATATAAAATTCTCATATTGGGGATTCGAAAGAAAAGAAATACTTAATTCATCTGCATCCTGGATCTTACCAAATTTGCTGACAATTTTTGTGGCGTCGCCTTCAATTTCACCTTTCAGCAAATTGGCTACGTCCCTTACAGAAAACTCCATTTATGAATTGGTCTTTCGGAAAAATTCTTACAAAGATACAATTTTGGGCCAGCATAGATAGTATTTTTTCACAATTTTGCTCATGGCAGCAATGTTGGGAAGATCCGCTGCATCTGCAATATCTATAATATTTCCATCTTTCATTAATACGTTGATTCGCTGCCCCCCTGATATGTACGCGGCATTGGTCATTGATCCTTCGGATATTAAATATCTAGCATCTTCTGGATTTATACTATATTTTTCTGATACTTTATTTATTAGATCATTGAGCTCCTCTTCCTGGGTTTTATTTCCTGAAAGTCTAACCTTAAACAGATCCCTGTTAAGTAACATACGGCTTAATGTAGATAAAACAAGATCCGGATGATCCTGCCAAATTTTGATAGCACCAAGGATGTCAGTATCATCTAACTTTAAAAAATTATTAAGCACATTTCTATTAGAAATAAAGTCATCCAGCGAGTAATCATGGGATAGAAACACTTTAAATGCTGGAGATGATTCTACAAATACATTTCTTGAAACAAGATATTTAGCCCTCTGTATGATCTTTATCAACATTTTTTCTGCACCAACGGTAGTTTTATGCAAATACACTTGCCAATACATAAGTCGCCGTGCACTCAGGAAATTTTCAATGCTGTAAATGGCTTTCTCCTCAACAACAATTTCATTATTAATTAAATTGAGCATCTTCAGAATCCTTTCGGAACCAATTTTTCCTTCTGATACACCAGTAAAATAGCTGTCGCGGTTCAAGTAGTCCATCCTGTCAGTATCTAACTGGCTTGAAACTAATTGATTGAAAAATTTCCTGTCATATTGCCCTTGAATGATCTTCTTAACAAGGTCCAGGCGGTTTTTAAATAATTCGTCCAGATAATTAACAATTGCTACAGTAATATCTTCATGTTCTACACCCGGGAGAATGCTGAATTCAAGTGCATGTGAAAAAGGACCATGGCCAACATCATGCAACAGGATAGCTATTAATGCGGATTCATACTCCTCATCAGAGATTTGTACTCCTTTCCCACGCAACGTATTCAATGCTTCCGACATCAGGTGCATCGCTCCCAGGGCATGATGGAACCTTGTATGATTGGCTCCGGGATACACCAGATCAGTCATCCCCAGTTGTTTTATCCTCCTCAATCTCTGAACAAAAGGATGTTCAATGATCTCAAATACCAATCCATCTGGAATACTAATAAATCCGTATACTGGATCGTTAATTATTTTTTTCTTATTCAAACTGACTTTTTTGAGTAACTTTTACGTTAACTTAAGCGTTCTGATTATTCTGAATAATCCAGAAGAATATGCAAAGATATAATATTTTATGGGCTGACGATGAGATAGACCTTCTCAAACCGCACATTCTCTTTCTTGATAAAAGGGGCTATCATGTAACCCCTGTAAAGAGTGGTTCTGATGCCCTGGACGAGTGTGATAGAAATGCATTTGATATCATATTTCTGGATGAAAATATGCCAGGTATGTCTGGTCTTGAAACGCTGAGCAGGATAAAATCCAATAATCCAAACTTACCTGTTGTGATGATTACCAAAAGTGAAGAAGAGCACTTAATGGAAGAAGCCATCGCCTCAAAAATTGCAGATTACCTGATCAAACCACTGAATCCAAATCAGATCCTCCATTCTGTCAAGAAAATTCTTGAAAATAAAAGATTGGTAACTGAAAAAACCAATCTTAATTATCAACAGGAATTTCAAAACATCAGCCTGGCCGTGAACGACTATCTTGATCATGATGAATGGGCTGATATATATAAAAAACTGGTATTCTGGGAACTTGAGATTGAAAATACTCAAAACAAGAGTATGGCTGAGGTATTGGAATCCCAGAAAAATGAAGCTAATATAAATTTCGTGAAATTCATACAGGAAAATTATGAATCCTGGATTAACGGAA
>JBHOSY010000205.1:0-6809 GCA_042584165.1 Bacteroidota bacterium
TGTGCTTTGATTGAGTTATCTCAATATAAGAATTTATTTATTATGACACAGTCTGATAGCTTCTGCGGAGCAAAGCCGGTAGGCAGGGTTTCGCAAAGAGTTCATTATCAGCAGTTTGCTCTTTGCTTGCTTTGCGATAATCTCTGCGCACTTTGCGTGAACCAGTCTTGAGACAGCTACATTAAGATTACATTGGCTTTACTGGCACGCAAATATCTACTATGCATTTCTTTTCCGGGTGGTCTTCGGGATTGTTATGGTACCACTCAAAGTATTGTCCATCAGCAGGCTGATATCCGCTTTCAGGGAACCAATTCATAACATTATTCCATGCTTCAGCATATTCGTTGTCCTTCAATTCAAAGCGGGCAAGTGTAAATTTTCCCGGCTTCAAATCCATTTTTCCCACCTCGCCATCCACTTTGGTTTTGGAAGGAACAGTGATACATGCACTGGAACGTAATTTCTTTTCATCCGTGATGGCTGGATCGTCATGATAAACAGCCAACATCTGTGTTTCCGGGAAATTCAGTAAACCTCGCGGACCTGCCCAGTTCATTAATCGATCGAATGCTTTGCCAACCTCATTATAGGGGCCAATATGACGGCAATAAGCAACATGCATTTCAGGTAAATCCTTAATTTGTACATCCATGATAATATTTTTAGTATTTTGTTTTTGAATGTTACTAAGGTAAGATGTTGTTTTACATAAAGCTTTGCGGATATTGCTATCCCCTTTGCTTGTATTGCTAATATATTTATCAATATTGGTAATAATATTATCAGGATCGTTCTTAAACTTGAATTTTAGATCTCTTAGTGAAGATGGACTGATCCCGAAATATTGGCTGAAAGATCTTGTAAAAACTGAATGACTCGAAAAACCCAGTATAATGGCCAATTCCGTAATGGAGACTCGGGGATCGTCGATTATCCTGCTTGCCGCTTTTTCTAATTTAATTCTTTTAATAAAGTCATTAAGTGTTTCACCGGTGATGGCAGAAAATAATCTATGGAAATGGAATCTTGAGAAACTGGCAACATCAGCAAGTTGTGATAAATTCATTGGTTCTCCGATGTGTTCTTCGATATAATCAATAACCTTGTTAATTCTGGCAAGGTATTCCTTTTGTAGCTGGTCCTTTCTGAAATCTGAGTAATCTTCCCAATTATTATCCATTATTAATAATTCAACCTATTTTTCATGGTTAAATTTGAAATCCTCCGATTCTGTCCTTGCGGTTTTCATCAGGGCAGATACCTCTATGAATATATCAGGCTGACTGTCGGATAGTTCTTTGTTTTCTTCAATATCATTATCCAGATCATACAAATAGAGGGAAGAATCCGGATTTGTATTTACTCCCAGCCGGATCCCTTTCCAGTTATTAAGCCTGATCGCCTGTTTGCCTCCCTGTTCAAAAAACTCCCAGTAAAGATATTTGTGCTCCTGTTGTAACTGGTTAACCAGTGTCGGGGCATATGATATTCCATCTATATTTTTAGGAGATTCGATGCCTGCAAGATCGCAGACTGTTGGTAGAAAATCCCAGAACGCCGAGATATGATTTGAGGTTTGTCCTTCCTGGATTGTTCCAGGCCACCATGCGATAAAAGGAACACGAATTCCACCTTCATTCAAATCACGTTTGATCCCTTTTAAGGGACCATTACTGTTGAAAAAATCAGGATCGTTTAATCCTTCAGCATGTGGACCATTATCACTGGTAAAAAAGATCACAGTATTTTGGTCAATTCCAGCTTCTGTTAGTTTGGAGATCAATTGCCCGATGTCCCTATCCATCCTCGAGATCATTGCTGCAGTACCTATTTGAGCCTCTGGCCAGTCGTTATCTTTATATTCACCATAATCCGGAACTTCCATTCCATGTTCATCAATCAACCAATGTTCATTGTTTGCATGTGGAATCGTATATGCGAGATATAAAAAGAAAGGTTGATCCTTGCTTCGTTCGATAAATGAAAGTGCTTCCCCGGTAAACAGGTCATGTGAATAGTTAACCTTTTTTGTCGCAGCACTTCCAATTCCCTTAGCATAACCAGTTTCAGCAAAAATTACTTCATTATTAAGCATTACTTTTTCCTCATTTCTCCACAACCACTCCGGGTAGTAATTATGAGCCCGGGCCTGGTTAAGGTATCCAAAGAAATAATCAAATCCCTGATTGTTGGGAATTCCAGTAGTCCCAGGTTCACCAAGCCCCCATTTACCAATAAGTCCGGTAGTATAACCTGCAGATTTCAATAATTCGGCTACTGTTATATCTTCAGGTAGGAGAGGGACTCTTGCATTTCCACGAACACGGGCATTTCCCGTATGAAGACCTGTCATCAGACAGCATCGGGAAGGGGCGCAGACAGTAGATCCGGCATAATGATCAGTAAAGCGGATACCTTCATTTGCCAGTTGATCAATATTAGGTGTATTAATTTGCTGCTGGCCATAACATCCCAGATCGCCATATCCGAGATCATCAGCAAGAATATAGATGATATTTGGCTTAACAGGATTATTTTCATTACAGCTAAATAATGAAAAAGAGACTACAGTGATGATGAGAAAATTTATAACTGGAGTTTTCATGGTTAAAAAGATTAACAGTAACTATTTAATATCAAAAATAAGAAAATGAGCTGAGATGACTGTGCAACAATCTGTTTTCTGTTGGCAGATTCACATGGGGATTTTTTTAATGTAAATGTTTATCATATATTTGTATGATAATATGAACATATATTAATATGAAATTTATTAATAACTGGCGTTTAATAATAATAATGACATTAACTCTTGGATTGGCACCTTTCATTCCAGAGCCTCATTTTTTTGGGAAGGTTCGTTGGATCGTTGGTGGTGCAGAAGGCATGCAATTAATGGATTGGTTCGATTTTATCATGCATGGCGTTCCCTGGTTTTTACTTGTCAGATTAGTAATACTGGAAGGATATAAACGAATTAAATTAATTACAGTAAAATAAGGGATAAACTTTATTCCATGCATTCTATTCCCTTGATCGACCCCAAACAACATGTCATCCAAGCTTTTACTGAAATTCAGGGATGTGGTTATCAATATATTTGCTATATTTTAGACAGAGTCTAACATATAACTATTTATTGATAGGAAATGACCGAATCACAATGGGATAGCCTCCTGAAAGTTGTAAATGGAGAATTGTCAGAAAGCAAATTAATTGGTTTTATTATAGACAGTCCATGGCTGCCAGGGTGGTATGGCGTTTCAACGCTGGATTATTATTCCAATGATGATATATGGTTTGAAGCCAATAAAACAGCGATTGAGAAATTTCCGGATGCTATGTTCCTGCCTGGATTCTGGTCTGAATATGGAATGTGTACTGAGCCATCTGCGTTTGGTGCTAAATCTATATGGCAGGAGGTTAATCTTCCACATGCAGAAAAAGTAATCAATGATATATCTCAAATCAATGAAATAGTTAAACCCAATCCTGTTTCTGATGGACTACTTCCATTCATGATTAACCGGTTAAAAATAATGCAACCCCGGATTGAATCGATTGGTCATTCAATCAGGTTTGCTGTGGCGAGAGGACCATTAAACATTGCTTCATTTCTAATGGGAACCACGGAACTGATGATGGGAATTGCTATGCAACCGGAAACCATTCACAAGTTACTGAATGTAATAACAGATTTTACGACCGATTGGCTCGATATACAATTCAGGAATTTCAAAACAATTGACGGAATTCTCATTCTGGATGATCTGGTTGGATTCCTTGGAGAACCAGATTTCAAAACTTTTGCATTGCCATACTTAAAAAAGATATATGATCAGTTTGACGTATCGGTAAAGTTTTTCCACAATGATGCACCAGGTCTGGTATGTGCGCCATTTTTAGGTGAAATTGGAATCAACCTTTTTAATTTCAGTCATGAACATAGTTTGAAGCAAATACAGCAGTTAACAGATGGGAATGTGGTTTTGTTGGGAAATATTCCTCCAAGAGATGTTATGGCTTCCGGATCCCTGCAAGAAGTGGAGGAAAGTGTTAAGAATGCATGGAATTCTGTCGATGACAAGTCAGGTATTATCTGGTCATGTGGAGGAGGTATGCCGATGGGGGTGAAAACGGAGAATATTGAGAGATTTATAAGAACCATTCAAGAAGGTATATAAACCAATTTTTGAAAATGGGATGAGGAAATGGGAGAGATGGGAATTATCTAAAATCCAGTTGCTGTATCATCACCTCGCGGATCGGCACCAGTTTCGAGAGCACCATCCGGAAGCACCAGAATAGCATCTACACGGCCTATGTTACTTCGCTGTTGGGTTATATGGCCCAGATATTCCAGTTTTTGTATTACACGGCTGTCAAATGCATTTTCCTCATAATATATGGGGTCAGGCTTCCATTGATGGTGAAATCGACGAGCTTCAACAGCTTCCTGCATACCCATATTGAATTCCAGGACATTCATGACAGTTTGGAATACGGATGTGATAATCGTTGCCCCGCCAGGTGTGCCCACTACCATTAGCAACTTACCATCCTTTTCAATAATAGTCGGGGTCATCGAAGATAGCATTCGTTTGCCTGGTTTTATTGCATTGGCCTCTCCACCGATCAGCCCGAACATATTAGGATGGCCGGATTTCGTACTAAAATCATCCATTTCATTATTCAACAGAAATCCTGCACCGCCAACATAAACTTTTGAGCCAAAACCGCCATTTATTGTTGTAGTAACGGCTACAGCATTTCCATCAGGATCAATTATCGAAAAATGTGTGGTTTCCTCCGATTCAGGAATGGGGATTGATCCTGAGGAAATATCATCAATAGATGTTGCGCTATCAAAATTGAAACCGGTAAATCGGGATTGTATATAACCCCCATCTGTAAGTATTTTTTCCGGCACAGGAAAGAAATCAGAATCTCCCATGTAGGCGGCCCGATCAGCATAGACTCGTTTTTCAGCTTCTGCAACCAGATGAATGTACTTTTCGGTGTTATGACCGAATTCTGGTACCGGGAAATCTTCAACCATTTTTAATAGTTGGATCAGTGACATACCGCCGCTCGATGGTGGTCCCATGGATATTATCTTATATTCTTTATATTGTGCAGTCACGGGTTCCCTCCAGGCAGATCGGTAATTCTCAAGATCCTTGTAAGAAATTAATCCATTCCCACGATTCATCTCTTCAACAATTAATCGTGCCGTTTCGCCGGAATAGAATCCATCTCGTTTATGATCACGTATTCTTTTGAGTGTCTCAGCCAGATCTTTATAATAAATTGTATCCCCGGATTGCCAACCATCTTCATTAAGAACATTGGATGGTTCAACTGTGTTATAATCTAAAAATCTCTGGCGATACGCATTTAGTGCATTTGCCTCATTTTTTGTTAATGTAAAACCATTTTCAGCAAGATCGATTGCCGGTTGGATTAACTCCTCCCATAGTAGTGTCCCGAATCTCTCATGAGCATTCACCATGCCATCGACTGATCCCGGGACACCGGAAGCCAGGTGACCACTTATGCTTAGATCAATGATGGGATCACCCTGATCATCAAGATACATATCCCTGGTTGCTTTTACAGGGGCTTTCTCCCGATAATCTAATGAGAAGGTATTCCCCTCCCTTTCACGGATAATCATAAAACCACCACCTCCAATGTTTCCGGCAGCAGGGAAAACCACTGCCAATGCAAACTGGACTGCAATGGCTGCATCCACAGCATTTCCTCCTTTTTGTAGAATCTCTTTTCCAATTTCGGAAGCTAATGGATGAGCACTGACAACTGCTGCATGCTCATATATCGATCCTTTAGCTGAATGATCTTTAAGTTCATCTCCCCCCGGGATGCAACCAGTGGTAAGAAGAATCAGGATTGTAAATACAATAACAAATAATCTAATTAAGCTCATCTTAGAATGTTTAAACGATATGATTTTTCATTTACCCATCTGATTCCTAACTCCTCAGGATCGGGTTTATGAAAGTTGACCGCGATAATGTAGTGATTCAACGATTACACGAAGATAATTTATATAGAGTTAAATGATGAAGGTTTTTTCAGGATATGATCCTATGTCATGAAGTAAAAATTTCTTCCTTCTTCATAACCATTCGATTTCAGGTATTCATATACCATTTTTTTACCCTGCCTGTCACCAATATAAGAGAGAATAAATATGCGTTCGGGAAGGTCCTTATAATAAAAGACTGGTTTATTATTAAACCAATGATCAGGCTTATCAATTATGTCGATATATCCGGCAATTTCAAGATCAAAATCCTCCAGGTATTCAGATTTCTGTTTTACTGGTTTACCTGTACCCCAAATCAGAATTTGTGGTGGAGTAGAACTGAAATATGATTTATACCATTTTGAAAAGTATTCAGCTTTAATATAGTAAAATGCCTCCGAACTGTATTTTTTATGTCTGCGGGAGAGTCGATTGTCATCATCATACCAGTCAAGCAGGTATTCTGGAACTTTTCCGAATTTCACACCTTTTTCCATAAGTCTGAGCCACAATTCATAATCTTCTGGAAATTCGCCTTCCTTGTAAACTCCATACTTTTTAAATAGTTCCTTGCGAAACATAACGGAAGGGTGTGCCATAGGGGATTCCATAAATCTTTTAAGGTAGATGTCGTTTTGTGTTATTACTTCATTGGTCCACTGCACATAGTGGTAATAACCAAAATTCTTTTCTTTATCACCAAGATAATTTACCAGACATGAAACAACCCCCAAATCAGGATTTTCCTGAAAGAATT
>JBHOSY010000206.1:0-6800 GCA_042584165.1 Bacteroidota bacterium
AAATGCAAATGAATCTATTTCTGGAATTGATCGCATCAAAATCATTGGGGAAGCAAAAGAAAAAATTGGTATATTATCTTTTGTAATAGATGGTTTGCACCATTTTGATGCTGGAATGATGCTGGATGCAATGGGTATTGCAGTCAGAACCGGGCACCACTGCACACAACCACTTATGAACAGATTTAATATAGAAGGAACTATAAGGGCTTCATTTTCGATGTATAATACTATTGAAGAGATAACAAAGCTTTCAGAAGGGATCGAGAAAATTCTTAAGAAGTTTTAATATGACAAAAATATCAATCAATCATATCCAGGATGAAATCATAGATGAGTTCTCAATATTGGGAGATGACCGGGAGAGTATCATTTACTATATTATGGAGACTGGCCAGAAGCTTGATCCATTGGATGAAAAACACATGGTTGAGGAAAATATAATAAAAGGTTGTCAATCCAAGGTATGGCTTATCGCTGATATTGAAGAGGACAGGCTAGTATTTAATGCAGACAGCAATACCGATATAACAAAAGGATTGATCAGTTTGTTAATACGGGTGTTATCAGGGCAAAAAATTGAGGATATTCTCAGTGCAGATTTATATTTCATTGATCGGATCGGCATGAATAAAGTGATTGGCAGCCAACGATCGAATGGTCTAACGTCTATGATCAAACAGATAAAACTTTATGCATTAGCCTATAAAACCAAAATGTCTAACAAAATGTCTTAAGACCTATGGGTGAAATGAATCCTTCAGGTGATCTCCGCGAAAGGATCATACAGGCAATAAAAACAGTGTATGATCCGGAAATACCTGTTGATGTATATGATCTGGGACTTATTTATGAGATAAAAATATTCCCTATTAACAATGTAGAGATCCTTATGACATTAACTTCTCCAGCTTGCCCTGCGGCTGAATCACTTCCAAGCGAGGTACAGCAGAAGGTATCATATATTAAAGAAGTTAATGATGTTCATGTGGAGATTACATTTGATCCGCCATATTCACCAGATATGATGTCTGAGTCAGCGAAGTTGGAATTAGGGTTTCTTTAAAATATTAACCAAACATTAAATATTATGTATCCAGAAGAATTTGTCGCCCCAATGCGGGTTGAGTTAACGAATGCAGGTTTCATGGAGTTTAAATCTGCAAATGAGGTTACTGATCACCTGACGGAACATAAGGGAACTTCCCTGATGGTGATTAATTCAGTATGTGGTTGTGCTGCAGGTTCAGCCCGACCTGGTGTCCTGAGGGCAATTCAACAAAGTCAAAAAACACCGGATAACCTGGTAACGGTATTTGCAGGTGTTGACCAGGACGCAACAAGTAAGGCGCGGGAATATGCCATGCCTTATCCACCATCATCCCCATCAATAGGACTGTTCAAAGATGGCGAACTGGTGCATTTCGTTGAAAGGCATCACATTGAAGGACGTCCTGCTGATATGATCAGTGATCATCTGGTGGATGTATTTGAGGAGTATTGTTAGATAAGTTGCCGGGACACTGAGGACACTATGAGGTCACCGAGTACACAGAAATCTTGTAATTAATATTAAGCAAAAAGGGCAAATTTATTTGCCCTTTTTGCTTAATATATCTATCTGATGTCAGGGTCTTATTCGTGCCCTATTTAATGGATTACTGTGATTTTTCTATGCAGCTTCAGCCCATCTTTTGTGCCCATCAATAGTATGTGTAACCCGTTTGGCAGCAGTGATGTATCAATCTCGAAGCGGTCAGTACCTTTCCATATTTCACCCCGGCCCATTATGACGCCCCGATGATCGATGATCTCCCAGATGTAGTCATTCAATACTTCTCTGCCAAAATCGACATACAAGTACTTCCTTGTTGGATTTGGATAGAGTACCACATTGGCCAGATCCTGTGCGATAAGGTCTTCCTCGATACCTGTTGGAGGCTCAGATGTTTTTTGTGACAGAATTGGCACATATGAAGCCTGGAATATCTCTTTTGTTTCTTTATCCTGTACAAATACTGCCACACCCAATCTGCTACCAGGATTATTGTAAATAGTGCGATCTGAGGAGATATCCCAAGTCCTAACATATGAAGTATCTGAATGTATACCATCCGGATCGGTATAACCGCCAGCCGGGTCATCTTCCTTAACCACGTATCTCATTTGAGAACCATATTCATCAATCATTTCCTCCACAAAGACCATATAGAAATGTACGGGCCTGCCAATTATTGCTGTATCTAATAAAGAGATCTCCGTTTGTACGCTTACTCTACTAAGATCTGTCGGAGCAGACACATCTGTTAGTTGAATATCAATCCAGGGTTGTCGTAAAGCCCTCAGGTATACATCGTTATAATCCCATGTGTTATCATTATACCTATAGAAATATCCTTCGGCTTTTCCATCGAGCATCGCGAAGGATGAAGTATTTTCATCATAGAAGTTAAGCCTGTCATCAACCACTCTTTCATTATCTTGATAAATCTCATCAGTATCAACCGGTTTTCCAGTATGATATTGGAGTAAAATCATGTCCTTATCCCAATCTAAATCTGATGGATCATTATAAATATAATAGATATCATCCCTGAATGCATCCATTGTAGATCCACCGTTCAGGTTTGTAAAGAGTTCCAATACAACATTCTTTGTGCGTTCACCAATCCAGAAATCGTCGATAGCAAAACCTTCCACACTATCCAGCGGAACGTCTGCTCCACTGACAAATACATACCTGAACCGGACACTGCTTAAATCACTTAATCCTATTTGATCTAATGGTATCTGTGCCAGTTTCCATCCATTATTCTGTCTTTCATCAGGGTTGTATCCAGTCCATCCAACCCATCCATCTAAGGTGAAATTCTGACCAGCTCCATTATTGCTCCCACCAATATTGGCAAAGATTTGTCTTTCCTCAACATTATACCAGTCATTTCCATACCAGTTGTTGTTTCGAGTAGAGTTTATGATATCACCAAGCACATTCCAGCTTGATCCGCCATTTGTAGAATACTCCATAAATACGCCAGCCCGGTCTTTTTCAAGATCATTCCAATACCTGAATTGCATCATCGGGCGATTCAGGCCTGATAAGTTAAACTGCGGAGTATTCAGGTAAGAGTATTCATTGTTCCTGTATACTCCAGATCTACTTGTTATCCAGGTTGTTATACCTGAGTAGGCATCCATGATTTGTTTCCCTGAAGGTTCACCCAATTCCCAACTGATTGAGTCTCCTTCATTATCAGGTTCTGCAAACCAGTAATCAAAGTTTTCAGGTTCAAAATCCTGGAAATATGGATTGCCAATTGTAATTACTGTATCCGGGAGGATATTGATCCATTTAGAGACACTACCAAAACATCCTTTATCTGTTGAAACATCAAGTGTCACATAATAGGATCCAATAAAACCAAAAGCATTATAATCGAGGCTATCGGTTCCTGTATTACCATCATCAAATTCCCATAAATATGATTTGGTTTGCGGGATAACCACCGTGCCAGTGCCCACAAATCTTGTTGTATCACCCAGGGATATTCTTGAAAATCCGTAATCTACTATTGGATTGTCTCCAACAATGATATCGAACGATTCCGAGGTAAAACATGTAACACTCTGGAATGATGTTGGTAGAATTGTGTAAGTTAATTCATATTTTCCTGGATTTGGGAATACAAAGCTATTGCTTCCTGTTCCAGTTGAGTCTGCATACGGTTCGCTACCTGTTATACCCCATCTATAGTAAACAATATTGCTTGGAATACCGATCGTCGCATCGATTGTTACAGAAATTGTATCATCTATACAAGAGTTATTTTCGGAATATGTTATACTGGTTACTTTTGGTATCGGTAAAACAGTGACATAGGAAGTATCAGTATCTGTAACGGCCGTTGCTGTATCTGTATACGTATAAAGGATTTCAGCCAGTCCCGCTCCCGCAGATTTTGGATCAAAATAGAAATCATCACCAATAGGCACTACATCCCCACCAAATGTACCGCCTGGAGGATCTCCGAATATAATTACACGTTCACCATCCTCACAGAACGGTCTCTCCAGTCCAAGTATTGATACATCAGGTAAAGGGATAACCTCTGTAGAGTCATAAACATCTTTATAACAGCCATTATCATCAAATGCCCCATAAGTAATAAATGCATATCCTTCTCCAGCTACCCATGGATTAAAGTAGGTAACGGAGTCTCCATCTTCAAATATCCTTTCAATACCATTTCCGGCAAATACCCCTCCTCCAGGTACACCATTCAGTTTTATTGGAGGTTCATTTATCGCAGTTCGAGGTTCGATTCCAAAGATCAATGTATTTGGCAGGCTATTAACTGTAACAAAAATTTTATCATTCACAGCCGGGCATGGACCCGCAGGATCATCTGTTGTAATCGTAAGAATTACGTCACCTCCTTTTTCAATTTCTACAGGGATATAGAGTCCTTTTGGATCTGTAGGATCCGAATAAGTTCCAAATCCACCGGTCCAGGTAATACCTGACGCTGATCCGCCAAATGATCCATTTAACTGAACCGTATCAAAAATACAGACAGCCGTATCAAGCCCCGCGCTTACTGTTGGTGCAAGGTTAACAGCAATTTCCATCGAGTCATATACCGCAATACATGGGCCAACAGGATTGTTAGTGGTCAGATAAAGGGTAACCGTATCTCCAATTTCAGTCACATCCGGTGTATAATTCGTTCCAAGATGAGTGATATCAATAAACGTTCCCGTTCCACCTGACCATGTAGCACTGGAAGCACCACCTCCAATCGATCCATTCAGGTTCACATCTGATCCTTCACAAACAACTACATCAGCACCTGCATATACCGTTGGGGCACGGTTTATTTGAATATCCACATTATCGTAAACTATTCCACAAGGACCTGAGGGATCGTCACTTGTTATTGTTAGTGTTACAGAAGTGCCAACCTCTGTTGGATCCGGTATATAATAAGCACTTAAAGTTGAATCATTCGGATAAAATGCGCCTGATCCACCAGACCACCTGATACTACTTGTAGTACCTCCTATTGTTGCATCAGACATAATGGCACTATCTCCTTCACAAATCACTTTATCCAGGCCGGCATTCACTTCAGGCGCTTTATTAATGGTCAGGTACATACTGTCAGTTACAAAATCGCAGGGTCCGGATGGATCATTGGATTTTAAAACAAGGGTAACAGTACTGGCAATTTCAGATGTATCCGGACTGTATATGGCATTCAGGGTTTGACGGTTTGGAATGAAGGATCCAGCTCCTCCCAGCCATTCAACAGAAGCAGTTGTTCCACCAAATGTGGCATCTCCCATTGTAACAGTCTCACCTTCACAAATCACCTTGTCAGCTCCAGCTACTACTTCTGGTGCCTTATTTACTTTCACAATAACCTGACTGGTTACTGAATCACAGGGGCCGGTCGGATTATCGGAAGAAAGTGTTAATATAACTTCAGCTCCAATTTCCGTTGTATCCGGCACATAATATGCATTTAATGTATAGATATCTGGAGAAAATCTTCCAGTTCCACCGGACCATTCTATTGCAACCGTTGAACCAGAGAATGAAGCATCTGAGAGGAATGCACTATCTGCCTCGCATATAGTCTTTTGTATTCCGGCATTCACAACAGGGGCAGTATTTACAGCAATATCCACAGTATCCATAACAGCCACACAGGGCCCTGAAGGATCATTGGTTTGAATGTAAAGAGTTACTGTATCTCCTATCTCAGTTGCATCCGGAGTATATATAGCATTCAAGGTGTTTGCATTGGGAATAAATGATCCCAGCCCACCTGACCACGTTACGGAACTGGTTGTTCCACCAAATATAGCATCTCCCAATACAGCATTACTTCCTTCACAAATGACCTTATCCGTTCCAGCATATATTTCCGGGGCTTTATTGATTGTAACGATTACCTGATTTGTTACTGAATCACATGGCCCGACCGGATTATCAGATGATAGTGTTAACAGGACCTGGGTTCCTATTTCAGATGCATCTGGAACATAATATGCATTCAGGGTGGTTGCATCCGGGAAGAAATATCCAACTCCTCCTGACCACTCTATTGCTGTTGTAGAGCCTCCGGATGTTGCATTTACCAACTGGACGCTATCGCCTTCACAAATTACTGTATCAGGACCTGCATCAACTGTTGGAGCCAGATCAATTGTAATGTCCAGGGAATCCATTACGATAACACAGGGAGCACCCGGATCATTGGATACTATATAAAGTCTTATCGTAGAATTAACCTCGCTTGCATCTGGTGAATAGATAGCATTCAGGGTACTCCTGTTTGGTGTAAAGGTTCCTAAACCTCCTACCCAGGAAATCGAGGAAGTAGTACCTCCAAATGAAGCATCTCCCTGCACTACGATATCACCTTCGCATACAATTTTATCACTTCCTGCTTCAACTTCAGGTGCCTTATTTATTTGAACAGTGACCTGATTTGTTACTGAATCACATGGACCGGCTGGATTATCAGATGACAGGGTTAACAGGACCTGGGTTCCTATTTCAGATGCATCTGGAACATAATATGCATTCAGGGTGGTTGCATCCGGGAAGAAATATCCAGCTCCTCCGGACCACTCTATTGCTGTTGTAGAACCACCGGATGTGGCATTTATCAACTGTACACTATCTCCTTCACATATTACTGTATCGGGACCCGCATCGATTGTCGGAGCCAGATCGATTGTAATGTCCAGGGAATCCATTACGATAACACAGGGAGCACCCGGATCATTGG
>JBHOSY010000207.1:0-6733 GCA_042584165.1 Bacteroidota bacterium
GGTGTATTTGATGTATTGGGTATCGCGGGATTCATAGATGCAGAACACGCATTTGACAAGCTCTATGCGGAAAAATTGGGAATTGATACTGAAAACCTTTTAATTTCTCAACCTGACAACGGTGAACAGGCACTTGAAATTACTGAACATTTGATCCGTTCCGGGGCAATCGACATCATTGTAATCGATTCAGTTGCAGCGCTTGTACCAAGAGGTGAACTCGAAGGTGAGATGGGTGATAGCAAAATGGGATTACAAGCCCGACTAATGTCCCAGGCACTTCGCAAACTGACTGGAACAATAAGCAAGACAGGCTGTGCGTGCGTCTTCATCAACCAGCTTCGAGAAAAAATCGGGATTATGTTTGGCAATCCGGAAACCACTACAGGAGGTAATGCGCTGAAGTTTTATTCTTCTGTACGCCTTGATATCCGTCGTATTGGTCAGATCAAAGAAAGTGCTGATAATATTATGGGCAACCGTACCCGTGTTAAAGTAGTGAAAAACAAAGTTGCCCCCCCATTTAAAGTTGTTGAATTCGACATTATGTATGGCGAGGGGATATCCAAAGTGGGTGAGATTATTGATCTGGGAGCAGAATTAAATATCATTCAAAAATCCGGATCATGGTTTTCTTACCAGGGCAATAAACTTGGCCAGGGTCGAGATGCAATAAAAGCATTAATTCTGGATAATCCAGAATTGATGGAAGAGCTGGAAAATAAAATTAAAGCCAAGGTGGCTGGAGAGGAACCACCAGAAGTGGCAAAAGAGAATTGACTAAAAAAGGATCGTAATGAATTATGATCCTTTTTTTTATTATTACATTCTTTAAGACCGTATAGCCATTACCGGATCCAACCTTGCAGCTACTGCTGCCGGGATAATTCCAGAAACTGTACCAATTATTGCCGATACTCCAAATCCAAGTGCAATATTTTTTGCAGTAAGTGTAAGATCCAATGTGCCTGTTGGGAGAAATGTTATCAGATATACGAACAGGAGTCCAACTCCTCCTCCAATGAAACTCAGGAATACAGCTTCGAAAAGGAATTCTAAAAGAATAAAATAATTTTTAGCCCCTAAGGATTTCTGTATTCCAATAATACTGGTTCTTTCCTTCACTGTAACAAACATAATATTAGCAATCCCAAAACCACCTACCAGAATTGAGAAACCTCCGATCACCCATCCCGCAATCCCCAATACATCAAATACACCACTAATGGCATTGGCCAATGCTTCAGGTCGATTAATTGCAAAATCATCTTCTTCTTTTGGTTTCAATCCCCGGATGCTCCTCATTAATCCCCGGGTTTCATTTTCGAGATTTACGAGGCCAACATCATCATCCTCTCCCTTTATACCTATAACTGATCCGATACCTCTAAAGCGACCGGTAAAAAATAATTTCTGGAATCCGGCATATGGAATGATACAATAGTCATCGTTACTGGGTGCATCTATGATATTCTCCCCCTGGGCTTTCATCACACCGATAACTATATATGTCAATCCCTTGATCTTAATACTTTTCCCGATTGGATCCTTGTTACTAAATAGCTCTTTGGCTATCTCAGCACCTAGAATGGCTACGTTCCTGCCAAAATCCGTTTCACTTAGTGAAAAATAACGTCCTTTTTCGATGGGAGTCTCAAATACATCGCTGTATCCATATGTTACACCAAAAAACACAGCACTTCCAGTGCTGTTGCTCTCATGTTTAATCGTAACGCCGTCACGTACGGCAAATAATGCAATTCCAGTCTGACTTTTCAGGTTATCATCAAGGAATTTAAATTC
Source organism: Bacteroidota bacterium (assembly GCA_042584165.1). Lineage (GTDB taxonomy): Bacteria > Bacteroidota > Bacteroidia > Cytophagales > Cyclobacteriaceae > JBHOSY01. The sequence continues at coordinate 1,804 of JBHOSY010000207.1, forward strand.
TTCATAATCAGGGAATGGGCGTTTGAAATAATTCCACCATTCAAATGGACCATCAAAAATCCATGGCCATTTATCAACCCTGATGATTTTATCACCAACGAATGCAAGACTGTCCTTAACATTTCTCTCCAGGGAATCAACAACCGTGAAGACAGCAATAATAGCGAATATTCCAATGGTCACTCCAAGTAGTGAAAGTATGGTTCTCATTGGATTTGCTTTCAATGCATTCCAGGCAAATCTGAAACTCTCGAAAAACAATCTGGTAAATAATAGTGTCTTCACAGAATGATTTTTAGCATTGACTCAACAAATTGTTAACTTAGTGATCTTAAGTCCTTCAATTTTTCTACCTTTGCAGACCGAAAAACGTAAGCTTGGTCTAGTTTTTATCTTGTAAGTTTAAGTATGAAATTATCACAATTCAAGTTTGATTTGCCATCTGGTTTAATAGCCTTATATCCGGCGGAAAACAGGGATGAGTCTCGATTAATGGTTATCCACAAAGATTCAGGTAAAATCGAACACAAGATTTTCAAGGATATAGTAGATTATCTTGAGGAAGGGGATGTTATGGTTGTGAACGACACCAAAGTATTTCCTGCCAGGTTATATGGAAATAAAGAGAAAACCGGGGCAAAGATTGAGGTATTTCTTCTTAGAGAACTTAATAAAGATATGCATTTATGGGATGTCCTTGTAGATCCCGCCAGAAAAATCAGGGTTGGGAACAAGCTTTTCTTTGGAGATGGAGATCTTGTGGCAGAGGTGATTGATAATACGACCTCAAGAGGCAGAACGATAAGATTCCTCTATGATGGTGAAGATGAAAACTTTTATAAACTCATTGATACCTTAGGTGAAACACCATTACCCAGGTATATTGACAGGCCCGTTGAACCTGAAGACAGGGAAAGATATCAGACCATATATGCAAAAGAAGTTGGTGCTGTTGCAGCTCCTACTGCCGGATTACATTTCACAAAGCAAGTTTTGAAGAGACTTGAGATCAAGGGAGTTGATGTAGAATCCATTACTTTACATATAGGACTTGGGAGTTTCAGGCCTGTTGATGTAGAAGATCTCACCAAGCATAAAATGGATTCTGAGAATTATGCAGTTAATGATCATACAGCCGATATGGTTAACAATGCACTGGATACTAAAAAACGTGTATGCTCTATTGGAACCACTGTAATGCGTACATTGGAATCATCTGTTTCAGCAAATGGCAGGTTGAAAGCAAACCAGGGCTGGACTGATAAATTTATCTTTCCACCATATGAATACAAAATCTGTAGTGGTTTACTATCAAACTTTCACACCCCTGAATCTACCCTGTTGATGATGGCTTGCGCATTTGGTGGATACGAGTTAATAATGGATGCTTACCAGGTTGCCATAAAGGAAAAATATAAATTCCTTAGCTATGGTGATGCCATGTTGATTGTATAAAAAGAGTTTATTGAATTTTTTCGAGCCCTGGAAGTCAATTCCCGGGCTTTTTATATTTTTATGATATAATTTGAAGCATGGACAGTCAGTATGCAATTATTGTGGCCGGTGGAAGTGGCGCACGGATGAATAATGATGATCCCAAACAGTTCATTGAAGTAGCTGGTCTGCCTGTTTTAATGCACACCATTAAAGCATTTTACAAATATGATAAAGATCTGAAAATTGTCACTGTACTTCCGGAGAATGATATAGGATATTGGGAAGAACTATGCCAAAAGTACAAATTTGAGATAAAGACAGAAGTTCAAAAAGGTGGAAAGACACGGTTTGGATCGGTACAGAATGGTCTTGAGTTAATTGGAGATACAGGTGTGGTAGCTATACATGATGGGGTTCGGCCAGTTATTGATTCTGAAATAATTGCAGCTTCTTTCTCCATCGCATCGATACATGGAAGTGCAATCGCATCGGTCAGGCTCAAAGAATCTCTTCGAGTTATCGATAAGGATCGGACCAGAACAGTCGATCGTTCAAATTTTAGATTGATCCAAACTCCACAGACCTTTCAGATACCAATAATAAAGGAAGCGTACGCAATGGCTGAAGACAAAGATTTTACTGATGATGCTTCGGTCGTTGAGGATGCCGGGTATAAGATCTCATTATTTGAAGGGAGTTATCGGAATATAAAAATAACGACTCCCGAGGATCTGGAAGTCGTTAATGCTTTAATTATGAATAGAAAATAATTTCTATCTTCTTGAGGTTGTGTTAGTATTCATCTTCATTGAAGAAAAAGTCCTCCTTGGTTGGGTAGTCTGGCCAGATCTCTTCAATATTTTCATATGGTTGGCCGTCATCCTCCAACTCCTGAAGATTCTCAACAACTTCGAGTGGTGCCCCAGACCTGATTGAGTAATCTATCAACTCATCTTTGGTAGCTGGCCATGGTGCATCCTCCAAGTATGAAGCCAATTCTAAAGTCCAGTACATATCACTTTTTTAATATGGTCAAATTTTTAAAACGTGCAAAGATATATTTATTTCTATGAAAACAAACAAGTTTTTCTCCCTGCAATTTTGTTATTAGGTGCATTTTTATCGAGAAGGCCTTAATTTGCATCCCAACATGATACATTTATATGCACTTTTGTGATGCAATACAATTGATTTTTTTAAAATATTTATAGAAATAATTGAATTAATTCATTCTTTTTACAAAATAAATTGTGATATATAGTATATCCATTTCTTATTTACACAAATCCAACAGATTATTGCCGTCACTTCATGAACTGTCATAAAGTATTTGTTGCACTCTTCCTGATTTTCTATTCAATCACCAGTATCTCGGCTCAAGTAAATTCCTGCCAGCAAACAGTATCACCATGGAACTATGGCACCAGACTATATTATGGCAGTATATTCAAGTATCAACACGCCCAACCATTAATAGGCTTCTCGAATTTGCAGGGATTTGATTTTTTTGCATCAAAGCAAACATATGGCAATGATTCATGGAGTGAATATTATCGTTATCCTGAGATTGAAATTGGGATTTCAGCATATCGTTTTGATAAGCATGAGGTGTTTGGGAATATGTTTTCAATTGGATCTATCCTGAAATATAATTTGCTTGAAAAAAATAAATCTTCATTTACTCTCAGCTTAGGTCCGGCTGTAAATTACGCTACAAAAGTTTACGATAGAGAACATAACACAGCTAATAAAGCTGTTAGTGCACATTGGAATATTGAGATTCGCGGCAATATGAATTATCGGTATAATCTGAATCAGAAATGGAAGTTGATTGGTTCTATGACTTTCAGACATGTATCAAATGGAGGTTATAAAAAACCGAATCAAGGACAAAATTTCATAATGATAGGCGTTGGAACAGTTTATACTCCTCAAGATATAAAAGTAGAATATCAGGAAAGTGATCCTAAGTATTTTAAAAATCGAATCCGCGTACACATGATGTATAACCGCGGCTGGAAACACATGCATAGCTGGATGGATTATATAGATTTTATCAATGCGATAACCATCAGTGCTTCAAAAAGAATTTCAAACATGAATTCAATTGTTCTAGGATTGGATGGGATTTACGATAGCTCAACCTATAATGAGTATTGGTGGTTATATGGGAAAGTTAATGGACAACTGGATGAAAACTATGTCAATGATAACAGGCGCGCAGGTTTATTTGGAGGTATAACATTCCATTTCGGTAATTTATCTATGTACTTCAACTTTGGTGGATATATTTATTTACCAAACCTGCTCAGCTCTTATGTATACCAGAAATATGGATTTACCTATCATTTCTTTGATCATGTGTTCCTGCATACTTGTCTGTTAGCTCACAGGGGAAAAGCCGATCATCTTCAGTTTGGACTTGGATTTACAATTTAAAACCTTTCGGATCGATAGATGATTCTTTGCCTACCATTCATAAGTATCATTGTAATACAATGTAGAATACAAAACTTAGTCGTAAATTCACTATAATCATCAATGCATTCAAGATGAAGTTAACATCAAAACACCTTTTGACGTGCTTGATTGCTGGATTCGTATTTTCATTGTCTTCGATTTCGCAGACCAAATCACAAGACCTAAAACCTATTACAGAACTTTTCGAAAGCGATGATATTATTAAAATAACACTTCGATCCAATTTCAATTACATCTTAAGTTACCGAAGTGAAGATCGAGAATATCAGAAGGCAGATCTCATTTATGAAGATGAAAATGGATTTCATGAGATCGATGTAAAAGTTGAATCAAGAGGTAATTTCAGAAGAGATTCAGGGAATTGTGATTTCCCGCCCCTGCGATTAAACTTTAAGAAGAAAGACATAAAGAACACGATTTTTGAAGGACAGGAAAAACTGAAGATTGTTACTCATTGCAAAGAAGCTTTTCCGGAATTCATCCAATACATTTTCAGAGAATATCAGGTATACAAAACCTATAACCTGATAACAGACTATTCATTCAGGGTCAGGATGACAATGATCATGTATCAGGATACCGATGAAGTTATCCCGTCAATAACAAATTATGCTTTTTTTATCGAAGATGACGATGCTCTTGCCGAAAGGCATAATATGGATAAAATAGATGAAAAAATTCAACTAACCGATCTTGAGCCTAACAATGCGTTAACACTTGCTTTATTTGAGTTTATGATAGGCAATACTGATTGGATTGTACCTTTCAAGAAAAACCTTGAAATTATTGGATATGGTAATAAGATAATAGCAGTACCTTATGATTTCGACTATACAAAAACCGTAAATATCGATTATAATAAATATGGAGCTACCATACCCCTTTGGCCTGCTTCCAGGAAATATAAAGGATTGTGTTATAACCATGAGACTTTCGAGAAAGCTTTTAAAGAATTTCTGGATCAGAAAAAACCAATATATAAGGAAATTCGAAAATCGCCTTATCTTAACAG
>JBHOSY010000208.1:0-6693 GCA_042584165.1 Bacteroidota bacterium
GTTCAAACTTGTGATATCCTGTTTTCACTATACTTAACATTTTTGCCGGATATTCAGGAGGTGTCAATGGTGTGGAAATCGGTGGTTTATTCAATATTGATAAAAATGATGTTCGGTGGTTTCAGGTAAGTGGGTTGGGAAACGCCGTTGGAGGTTCAACCAGTGGCGTGCAACTGGCAGGTTTAGTAAATTATAACCGAAAGGATCTCAAAGGTGTTCAGATAGCTGGTTTATACAACCAGGTAGTAGAAAGGTTGGTTGGTGTTCAAATAGCCGGAATAAACAACACCCTGCGAGGAGAAATGATTGGATGGCAGATTGCAGGCATCAATAATCTGACCACAGAAAATGTTGATGGTGCACAATTGGGAGGTATTACCAATATTGCATTTGGGGATGTCAGGGCACTGCAAATTGGGGGAATCTATAACCATGGTAAAAATGTCAGGGGATTTCAAATAAGTGGGATTGCAAATTATGCGCAGGATGAAGTAGGTGGATTTCAACTTGCCGGGATCGCCAATGTAGCCAAAATTAATAATACCGGCCAGATGGCGGGTATTACAAATATTGCCCGGGACCGTGTAAAGGGTGTCCAGTTGGCAGGTATTGTAAACTACGCAAAAACTGTCAATGGCAGCCAGATTGCACTGATAAACGTGGCTGATACAGTAACAGGAATCCCGGTAGGGCTGTTAAGTATAGTGAAAACAGGATATCACAAGTTTGAACTATCAAATAACGATGTTTTTTATGGCAATATTTCATTCAAAATAGGCGTCAGGAGGTTTTACAATATTTTCACAGGAGGATATAACTGGCATAAAAATGCTCCTGGATTTGGATTAGGATTAGGGACAGAAGGTAGTATAGGACGAGTTGGAATATTCAACGTCGATGCCACCATAACGCAGATATTCGAAGATGTGGACCTCCAGGCATTTAATGCCACTACCCGCTTAACACCCAGTTTTGGTGTACTAATCAAACAAAGGGTGACATTAACCGCTGGCCCTTCTATTTGTCTCCATGTATCTGATTTGAAAGATCCGGATACAGGTGAATTTATAACAGACATTGCTCCATATGTAATTTGGGAGGGAGTGCCCTCGGTAAATACAAAGTTCCAATTCTGGGTTGGATGGAGTGCTGCACTGAGATTTTGAGAAAACCTGAATCCTGAGTGCGGAATGGTGTACTTCAAGTGCCAAACACCTAACAGCTAATACCAAGCACCTAGCAACGAGTAACGAGTAACTACCCATCACCAAGATCATCCAAAAACCACTTTCTATCAAAATTCCAATAATCGGATAAGGGTACATCCCTGGAAAGTTGTCATCTCTGTGAAATCACAAATAATAATACGAGATGAACAACATAACACTTTACACAAATGCACTTTTAATAATTTTATTGACTGGAGTTCAACCAATCATTGGCCAGGAAAAGGAAGAACAGGAAAATAATACCAGGCCTGGTCAAATAACCTTCGTTACCCCGCTGGGAACTAATGGATACAAATCTCCTGAAATCTCCAATAACTTTTCCCTGAACATTCTGGTGGGCATCAATGGGGGAGTAAAGGGAGCGGAGATCGGTGGTCTTTTTAATTTGAATAAAGACGATGTAACTGGTTTCCAGGTAGCAGGTCTGGGTAATCAGGTATCCGCGGGTAGCAAGGCATTCCAGGTAAGTGGACTTTACAATTTCACAGCATCTTCAGATTATACTTTCCAGGTGTCGGGTTTGACTAACATATCCAGGGCCGGTACTGTTTCAGGTCAGGTCACAAGTCTTGTAAATGTAAATTCAGGAGATCTCGAAGGTATGCAGGCGACTGGTCTGGTAAATACAAACAAAGGTTATGTGAAAGGACTACAAATTGCAGGATTAGTTAATAACCAGAGTAAAGATCTGACCGGAATGCAGGCAGCTGGGCTTGTAAATGTAAATAATGAAAAGACAAAGGGATTCCAGGTTGCAGGGCTTGTAAATGCTAACCAGGATTCAATCCAGGGGGCCCAGGTTGCAGGTCTTTATAATTTCACAAAAACCAACTCACACGGATTCCAGGCAGCAGGTTTGGTGAACACCAATTCCGGAACAATCAAAGGAGCCCAGATTGCAGGTCTGGTCAATTTTACCAACTCACTGCGTGGATTTCAATTGTCCTTCATAAACATAGCGGATACTGTTGAATCAGGTGTACCCATTGGATTCATGAGCATCGTTAATAGAAATGGTTATCGCAGAATGGAAGTTAATGCGAATGAAATACTTTTTCTAAACTACACATTCAAAACGGGTATCTCCTACTTCTATAATATAATCTCTATTGGAATCAGACCGGAACTTGATTATCACACCTGGGGTTTCACATATGGAATCGGCACCATAGCACCTCTGAATGATAAAATGAACCTCAACATCGATCTTACTTCCACACAGGTCAGTGAGAGCGAAGATGTATGGACGAGTGAGTTAAATCTATTCAACAGGCTCGAATTGGAACTGGGCTACAGGATAGGCAACAGAATTGAGATTACGGCAGGTCCTTCACTTGTTGTTCACGTTTCAAAGATCACTGATGATGAAGGGCGAATTTCCGGTAGCCGTCACATCCCGGGTTGGAATTTTTATGATGGCGTGCATCGGGGATCTCGCTTGGTTATCTATCCCGGGTTCAGTGCCGGTATCCGATTCTAAAAAAAATCAGAAATACCATATATAAAATTTATTCATTGCCATGAGAAAAAACATATTATTACAACTCTTGATAGGAATTCTGGTATCTGGCATTGTTCAGGCAGGAGAACTCACCCAGACTATTCGTGGGAAAGTAATCGATCAGGATTCAAATTTTCCTGTTATTGGGGCTAATGTTATTATTGTCGATTCAGATCCTATACTCGGATCGGCAACAGATCTGGAAGGAAATTTCCGTATTGACGATGTACCATTAGGACGAGTTACTCTTGTAATCAGTTGCCTGGGATTTGAAGACAAAACAATCCCAAACATCAAGCTAACTTCGACAAAAGAATCTGTCATTGATATCAGTATGCAGGAATCCGTATTACAATTGGATGAATTGGTCGTCCAGGGGAATCAGAATAAATCAGAAGTGTTGAATGATCTTGCCATGATCAGCGCACGGACGTTTTCTGTTGAGGAAACAAAAAGATATGCAGGTTCATTCAATGACCCGGCGAGGATGGTTGCCTCCTTTGCAGGTGTTAATATGGCTGCTGAGGGAGATAATTATATAGCAGTAAGGGGTAATTCTCCAAAAGGTATACAGTGGCGACTGGAGGGAATCGAAATCCCAAATCCAAATCATTTTTCCGATGAGGGGGGTACTGGTGGTCCAATAAATATGTTGAGCAGTTATATGCTTTCAAACTCTGATTTTCTTAGTGGTGCCTTCCCGGCAGATTACGGCAATGCATATTCAGGGGTTTTCGATATGAAAATGAGAAATGGTAACAATGAGAAAAGAGAGCATTCGGTTTCGGTGGGCGTTCTTGGTATAGACCTGTCTTCAGAAGGCCCATTTAAGAAGGGAGAAAAAGCATCATACCTGGCGAATTACAGGTACTCCAGCCTGGGTCTGATGGACGATCTCAATCTTGTGGATTTCGGTGGTGTCCCAAGGTATCAGGATCTATCTTTCAAGGTAAATATACCAACAAATAAAGCCGGAACATTTACTTTTTTCGGATTGGGAGGTAAAAGTGGAATAATCGATAAAACCGTAGATGAGGGACAGAATAATAAGGTTGTTGAGATATACGATTATAAGACTGATATGGGTTTCACTGGTTTGAAGCATGTAGTCCAGTTGAATAAAAACATGTTTCTGGAGAATATTGCTTCAGTTTCAGAAAATGGCAGTGGTGCATATGGTGAAGAGTTAAATGACCAGGATGAGTTTATAATGTCAGATGATGAATACCTGCGTAAATACAGTGTAAGATATGGGCCAACTTTCCATGCTAAGATCAATAAAAAGAACAAAGTTGTTACAGGACTTCATTATACACACCAATTCTATGATTTCAGGGTAAAATACTTTGACAATGAGTTGGAAGAGATCGTTACTGCAATGGGTGAAAAAGGTAATACGGGTTTAATACAGGCATTTGGAAGCTGGAAATGGCGTATATCGAATGACCTGACACTTGTTTCCGGGCTTCACTACATGAGAACCACGTTGAATGACAGTTATTCCATAGAACCAAGAATTGGTTTGAAGTGGGCATTCGCTCCTGCTCAAAGTCTTTCACTGGGATATGGTGTTCATAGCAAGATGGAATCGCTCCTGAATTATTTCGCCTATACGACAGATTCAGAAGGGAACCGTTATCAGCCGAATCTTGACATGGAGTTTCCGAAAGCAAGACACTTCGTAATTGGCTACGATAATATGTTTACACCGAATCTGTATCTCAAAATGGAGGCATATTACCAGGACCTTTACAATGTAGGGATTGAAAATGATCCTAACAGTTCCTTCTCAATGCTTAATCGTGTTGATTGGTTCACAACACGCGATGTTGTGAATAAGGGAACCGGTTATAACTTTGGTATAGAACTTACATTGGAAAAATACTTTTCGAATAACTATTATTATCTGCTAACCGGAAGTTTGTTTGAATCGAAATATAAAGGAATGGATGGTGTTGAAAGAAATTCCAGGTTTAACGCCAACTATATTGGAAATTTACTAATAGGCAAAGAATTTAGTCTTGGAGTAAAAAAAGGGAAAAGTAAATCTCTCAATATCAACAGTGGATTTACCCTGACCGGACCACGCTGGTCTACGCCTATTGATCTGGAAGCAAGTCGTGATATGGGCTATACTGTAAGGAAAGAAGAAGAAGCCTATTCGGTACGGGGAGATGATATCTTTATTGGAAACCTGAGTGTCAACTACCGGATAAATAAAAAGAAATCGAGCCAGGAGCTGAAATTTGAAGTCAGGAACTTTACAAACAACCAGGGTGAGATTTATTCATATTATAGTGGTTCAACTGATGAGATCGAGCATGTTTATCAATTGGCAATCCTTCCTGTAATATATTATACGGTAGAATTTTGACACTACTCCCCTATTTATAATTAGACCCGGTTATCTCAGGTTTGAGGTACCGGGTTTTTTCAGTTAACAGTTAACAGTTGCACGGTTGACAGTTGAACACAGAAGACACAAAGAATGCACAGAGAACACTGAGTTTGTAGAACGGTCCATTTCCCTGTGGCCTCTGAGCCTTCCTTGCCTAACTGCAGGCAGGTCTGTATAATTCGCATCTTGAAAAATCCGCCTTCCACGATCCAAAATCTTTCTACCCTTTTGTGTAATGGATATCTAAATGTATTTTTGGTTAAATGTTCTTACCTGATCGAATCGAGTCTGCATTTGAATCATTCAGTAATTTTATGTGGGGGATACCACTTGTGTTGCTGTTGCTGGGTGGCGGTGCATTTTTCCTCATTTACTCCGGACTTGTTCCATTCCGATATTTCAGGCACGCTATTCAGGTAATTAGGGGGAAATTTGATAAAAAAGATGATCCTGGACAGATCAATCACTTTCAGGCCCTGTCGACTGCCCTGGCTTCAACAATCGGGATGGGAAATATCAGTGGGGTGGCTATCGCCATTGCAACTGGAGGTCCGGGAGCAATATTCTGGATGTGGATGAGTGCTTTCTTTGGGATTGCAACGAAATATCATACCTGTTCGCTGGCTGTTATGTATCGACAAAAAGATGAAGAAGGGGAATTGCAGGGCGGACCGATGTATGTGATCACCAAAGGCCTTGGAAGGAATTGGCGACCATTAGCCATTATTTTTTCACTGGCCGGAATGATTGGCGTTCTACCGCTTTTCCAGGTAAACCAGTTCAACCAGGCATTGCAGGATATTGTTCTTACACCTTTCGGGATTGCCGGGAATTGGGTCAACTATGCGATTGGTATCATGTTAACAGGAATAGCAGGTTTTGTCATTTTTGGCGGGATTAAAAGACTGGGGAAAATATCCGGGAAGCTGGTACCTATCATGGTAAGCATATATTTTCTATCAGTGATTTTTATTCTGCTTACCAATCCGGGTCAAATCATCCCTTCATTCGGATTGATTATTAAAGATGCTTTTACCGGACAGGCCGTTCTGGGTGGTGCACTGGGAACCCTGATTCTAACCGGTGTAAGACGAGGTACATTCTCAAATGAAGCTGGTCTCGGAACTGCTCCAATGGCACATGCTGCGGCAAAAACCAATGAACCTATAAGAGAAGGACTGGTTGCCATGATGGGTCCTGCCATTGATACACTGGTTGTTTGTACACTTACTGCGCTTGCCCTGATCATTACAGGAAGTTGGGTTGATACTTCAGTGGATGGGATAACCATGACGGCAATGGCTTTTGAAAAAGGTATTCCTATCCTGGGAAAAGAAATTCTTATGCTCTGTGTTACCATATTTGCATTCACTACGTTGTTTGCCTACCCCTACTACGGGACCAAGTGTTTTACATTTGTTTTTGGAGCAAAACAGAAAAGTATCTATAGGATCATTTATCTGGGGGCCATATTTCTGGCAACGGTAGCTTCCATGGATGCAGTGATAAACCTTGTTGAATCCCATATCCCGGTTCTGTGTATATTGAAGTTGTTTATACACGAG
>JBHOSY010000209.1:0-6564 GCA_042584165.1 Bacteroidota bacterium
TGTGCTTTGATTGAGTTATCTCAATATAAGAATTTATTTATTATGACACAGTCTGCAAGCGTCAGCGCAGATATGTGACCAATATACCCTCTATTTGGCAGACAGTCGGTATAAGCAATGGAAACAGTTTTCTCTTGACAAAAAAATCACAGTATATCTAGATCTAAAAAATCCGGGATTGAAAATCAAAGGGAAACTTACAGGAGTAACTCCGGATAGTATTCAAGTAGCTCAAAAATGGATTCAAATAAATCAGATAAGACAGATTGAAATTACAAGAATAGGTATTGGCATTTTATTTAGCGTTGTAGGTATAGGATCAATTGCTGGCGGTGCTAGTATAATGGATGAGCAAATGGGTGTTGTTGTGGCGTATCCCCTATTTATATCAGGGTCTGTATATCTCCTTTACGGTGTATATAAATTATTATCTCCCAAGAAAATCATACTGCATAAAAATAGATATTTAGTCGCTGTGAAAAAGAATCAATGATCAATAAAAACGAAATCCCGGCAAGATCGAGCGACCTTAAACCGGGGCTTGCAACCAGCTATTAAAATCAAATATATAATTCCTTGTCCTTTCCTCTTATTTACTACTCTTCTTAATTTTAAACATATTCATCAGATCTTGCCATATTTTACTATTTGTAATAAGTTCACCCTCCTCTCTCTGTATCTCTGTATAATACCTAAAACCTCGAAAGGATAAATAGCCAATAACAACTAATATTAAAACTGCAATTATATAATAAAACAACATAGCTTAAATAATCAAGTTAATAATACAATGTAAAAAAACTTGCAATCAAAAAAAATGACTTATTACCTGACATGGATTGAAAAACGAAACCCCGGCAAGATCGAGCGACCTTAAACCGGGGAGCCAACCAGCTATGATTAGTAATTCAAAACTATTTGTTTTCACTTCCGGAAAAAACCGAAATTCTCAGGATTGTAGCCCGTCAGCAAAAAGTGGACTGATTTAGGATAAAGGTTAAGAGATAGTTTATTCGATTTTTTATATTTAGCTATATCCTTCATAATGTTTCGCTTTAATTAAATTCGAATTCGGCAATTACCGGGTAATGGTCTGACAAATAATAGGTGTCCTCTCCGTTAAACACCCGCGCTTTAGTGCAAGCCTTTCCCAAAAATGGCGATGCCATAATATAATCAATCCGTGTTGAACCGGGGTGTCTGCCTTTGCCTTTTTCTTTTTCAAAAACCTGGGTTGGGCACGAAATTCTTTGGTCTAATTCTGTAGTGTTTCGCTGTACCACATCAATTAACGGAAAACTTAGGTAGGCACTTATTGCACCGTATTCCAACTCACCACCCAGGAGGTTTCTAACGTGTTCATGTTTTGTTTCCGACTCGCGTTTCGATTTTAGCATCTCTTTATTGCCTGTATAGTAATGAGCATCGAAGGGTGACACGGCATTAAAATCGCCCAGAACAATGTACTTATCCTGTGTTGTCCTTATTTCCGCAAGCTTAGACAAAATAATGTCAGCTTCTTCGTGTCGCTTTTCATAACTAAATGGCGAACAATGAATGACCATAAAATCAACTCCCCACGTTTGGCAAAGCAAAGCCCCATGGTGCATGTTTTCAAGAATTCGCTCCTTCAACTCAATGGGTTTACTCGAGGTTATTCCTACCGGATAGCCGGAAGTTTTTAGGATTTCGGCATAAGAATGCCCCCAGCTTTTGGCATCATTTAATAATTTTTTCCTGGTATATCCGCAGAGTTCCTGCAGGGCTACTACATCAGGCTTTTGGGCATCAATCCAATTTAATACTTTTTCCTGTCGTGCAGTATCTTTCGCCCAATCGAAACCATTCCAAATGTTATATGATATTACTTTTAAAGATTTACCCTCATCCTTTTCCTGGCTGTAAACCATACTTGCGGAAAAGAATAAAATAAAAACGATGCTAAGTTTGTTGATATACATAATTTTACTTTTTAAGTTCCAAAATCATTACAATTGGCAGGTGGTCAGAAGCAACTGGCTCATCCAACACCTCTACATCGATTACTTTCCAATTCTTTTCCGGTCTAATCAAGACATAGTCGATTTGTTTCCTGGGGGTTTTTGATCCAATTGTCTTCAATTCCTTTCCAAGGGTTTCAGCGATCCAACCCTTTTCCATCAATTTTTTTAATGGCTCACTGTCTGGCGTTGCATTCATATCTCCCGTTAAAATAGCGGGAAGATTTTTCTCTTCATTGAAAAATCCCCTTTCAATAACATCCACAGTTGCCAACCGGGCCTCCTGAGAACCAATAGTCCTAAGCCAGTCAAAATGAGTGTTGATAAATCTTACCTTGGCATTTTTGCCATATATACTTGATAAATCCACATCGACTCCCATGGCCTGATACCGGCTGGAACTGGCACTTGGGATAGAATAATTATCCACCCAAGCAAAAGGGTGTCTACTCAATACAGCATCCCCATAACCATCCGCTCTGCCAAGTGATTGGCCGAAGACAAATTTCAATCCTGTAAGATGACCAAGTTTTGCGGCCATTGTGGAGTCGCCAATTTCCTGCAATCCGACAATATCAGGATTTTGGTCAGATATAACTTTGGCAATTCTTGCCAGATCAACTTTTTCGTCCATGCCAATTCCATAATGAATGTTATAGCTCATTACTTTGATATGCCTTGGTTCCTTCTTATTTATATTATCAAATGAAAAACCTAATAAAAAGAATAGAATCGGTAGAAAAAGGTATGAAGTTGTTCTATTTACTGAACTGTAAAACTTCATAAAATGTCTGGGTCTTCTTGATTGACTTTGGATATATTTTTCCATAATTATAGTGTTTGCTATAAATCCTTTTCTTCATTGATATCAGACATACTATATGGCAGGCAGCTCATTCTATTGTCACTCTATCCACACAGTAGTTGTAAGTACCAGAAGATTTATCGGTCATATCCTTTTATACTTAAATTATATGTCATAATCAACGGTCTTTAACTTTCTCCTTTTGTAATAAATATAATCAATTCTTTAAGTTAGACATTATGAGATCATGGCTGGTGCTTGATAATTAATGTTAGGTCTTATAAGGTCAAATTTCTCAATGAATACGACATTTCAGAAAAGCAAAAGTTCTATTAGTAATATTCTGGTACAAAACGCTGTAATCCTGCCCCATCTTGATAACTTGTCATGCTTAAACCCCATTTTAATCCTGTTACTATTGTGTCCGGATTGATCAGGTCTGGGCGGTACGCTCCTGGCGCTCTTAACCCATTTGAAGGAATACCCCCATCACCTTCACGGATATTTATCACCTCATTTCCTATCACATTAAAATGGATCCCATCTTCACTATAATGTACATGAAAATCACTTTCCGTTTTTGGACGATAATGACCAGCTGGTAATACTGCAAGGCCTTTTCCATGTCTCCACAATAATACTTCATGACCCGGACGAACTAAAAATCCTTGTATAGAATCTAAAAGCTGAGGTGTAAATGCACTATCTGGTCTATCTGAAATGGCCATTCCCATTGGAGTCGTTCCTCTTGGAAGATTAAGTACATCTTTTTCTGCAGCACTAGGTATTCCTTTATGGTACATGTAGTATCTCTCATTTTTAAACAACATGCAAACATCGTCAACATGTGTGGAGCCAAATTTATTCTGAGATATGTGGTCCATTGTACGCAGCACTGGTTTGCCCCCATTACCTCTTTTCCAACCTGCTGAACCTCCATCTGGGTGGTCTGCCACTGCCACACCGATCGTGCCACGGCTAAATACTCGACCAGAACCCTCAGGAAGTTTTTTTACACCTGTATAATATAGGTAGTACTCTTTGTTCTTCGGTGAGTAAATAATATTAGGTGTATAAACTCCATAATCATCAAATTTTCCTTCCTGCCCTGTGTCTAATACCTTTTGCATTTCTTTCCAGTTGATCCCATCGGGGGAAGTTGCATACCAGATAGTGCCTTGGAATCCTTCCGGATAGCCATAGTTTTCAATGGTTACTTTGGTGTACCATACATAATATAACCCTTTAATAAAAATGATATCACTGGGGTCCCTCCGAACGACATTTTCCTCTGGACCAATGCCGGTAATGGGTTCATACCGAATCCTTAGATTTTCAAGGCTGGGTAATTTATATGCTTCAGTATTCTCTTCTTTTTCTTGCTGATTAGTACACCCTAGTAGTAATAATCCGATTGACGATGCAAATACGATATTTTTAAAATTATTCATTCATCGTTGCTTGTAGTAATGTACTTATCTTAATTCTCAACAAATTTAATTAATAAAACTTCTCACTTAATTAAGTCCATTCTAAGACTCAAGCAATTTATTTTGTTTTTTCTTCCCTCGCTTATACAAAAACAACCCACAAACAGCATGTTCGCAAATCCCACAATCCAACCCACAACCAAAATTTGCAAAAGAGCTGTTATACCCAATACTCATAAGAAAAAATACATTCCACTTTGGTTTGAAGACGTACACCCTGTGATTTATGTATTGACTGTTGCAGTGAAATCCGTTCACTTATAAAACCTCATAATTCATTATTTCGCCCAATTTCCTTATTTCTTTTGTATAATCCCCGTACACAACTACCAGATGACTTCCAATATCGGCTCCTTTATGATAAAATTCCTTAACATCCGGGATTCCGATATTCACTCCAAGTGAACAACCGGTTTCGCGGAAGCCCGTACCTTCAATAATTTCCCCTTTTGCCAGCATCATTTTTCTTCTTACAGGATTGGCACGTAAGACAGTAACCGCCTGCCCTTTATCGAGTGAAAAATCATATCGTATTGTTGTTCCAAAAGCCCCTGCGGTCTCATGTGTAAATGGCTGGATCTCATACGGTAAATCAGGCAGCCCTAATCCTTTCATTTTCAAGGTAGCTGCGTCATGAGTAATCCGTAATCTTTTTTCTTCTGCGTCATAAATTGTATTGCCCATATATACGGGTTTTCTTGACACATACATTGCTATCATTGTCGTGAATAATGCATTTAAATCACCTTCACATGCTGAGGGATATCCCTCGTCCCTCAAGAGTATATTTGCCAGACATGGAGTAATTTTTCTGTCGGCGGCTATATGGGAACCACATAATTCAAAACATCTAATTATAAATGCATTGCAATTATATTTATTCATTACACTTTTTGCTGTCAGGTAAAAATTAATATCATTTAGAATATTCTCTTTCCTGATAAATGCATTTTTTGAATTTTCAATTAATCTATCTGTCATATCCTTCGCCTTTTCCTGCTCGGTTTTACTCAGTGTAATTCTGTCCATTTCATTAAAAAACTCCTTATAGGATACATTTTGATAATCAACGCCGAACTTCTCTTTAAGGTCTTTTTCTTTAATAGACGCAAGAAGACAAATCGGTGGACTTTCCGGCCTGTCAGAAACAACTAATACTTTGGTTTTCTGGATAGCCTTTCTGACTCGCAGTAAAGAAATAAGTTCGTTTAATTCATCCCAATCATAAGGTGCATACCCCTCAACACCAACATTTCTAAGAAAAGCCGACCAGTCCAGGTTCCATGAACCATTTCCTACCCATGCAATTGGCTTATTATATTTTTCAAGCCCATGTACACGATAAGAAGTTAAAAATAAGTCAACACCTGAAACATCGGCTTCTATTTTTTCCCAGTTTTCCGTTTTTATAATATCCCCCTTTTCATATTCTTTCCAGGAACGGTGAAGCACAACTGACTCAGGCTGCATCAAATACGAATCTTCTGAAATCCTGTCACGTGCAGTTTCAAAAAACCGTTTAGATCGCTGGCTAAAATTCCTGGTCTCGACTTCGGGAGTCATCTGCTCCATAGCATCCCATCTGCAAGGTCCTCCATATGCGGCTAAATGAATACGTCCTGAGTAAATTGGTTTAACGTTTAATTTTAGATCGACAGGTTTCTGATTATCAGGATTGCTAAAAAAAGTACTGTCTTTCGTAACATCTTCCAAATGTTTAGCAGATGCATGTATGTTATTGGTGATAGATAAGGTAGTTATCCCGATGCCTGTTGACTTGAGAAAATTTCTGCGGTTCAAATATTTCTTCATGATTAAAAAATTATTAAAGTTCCTGTTCGTTGCTAACTGAATTAAAGTTAATAATATTAATCCTTGGATGATATTCTTCTTAATCTTAAGAATTAGAAAAATATCTTTCAGTTAGTGTCTACACTATCTATTCTATACAATCATTATTTACAGCCACTGATCAGGATATTATTCCTCTACTTTCCGATATATCTCCTTGTAATCTTTCACTGTGCGTTCAACAAGGAAAATCCCTTGCAATGAGATTGAGATTAAATTTGGTTGTCCTAAGGATGTATATTCAATAACTACATATTCGTGTTTGCTTAATTCAACGATGTGTCGATAAATCCAATTTCGATCCATTCCCAGAAACTCAATAAGCTCTTTTGTCGTAAAACAGTGAATTATACGTTCTTTATGATAGGGATTCCTTGATAATTATTAAGAGATCAGGCTGAAGACACAGAATAATAAT
>JBHOSY010000210.1:0-6508 GCA_042584165.1 Bacteroidota bacterium
GAGTGTCTCTGAGATAAAGAAATTATTTAAGTGCCTTAACTGATCATGAAAGCGCTCATCGTTGTTGATGTTCAAAACGATTTTCTAACCGGTGGTGCACTTGCGGTTCCGGATGGAGATCAGGTGATTCCGGTGATCAATAAATTGATGGAAGAGTTTGACTGGATCATAGCCACCCAGGACTGGCATCCTGCCGGGCATGGAAGTTTTGCCAGCAGTCATCAAAGAAATCAACCAGGAGACCTAATAGATCTTAATGGACTTCAACAGATCCTGTGGCCGGATCATTGTGTGCAAAATAATAAAGGAGCAGAATTTTCTGATGAATTGAATACTGATGCTATTATTAAAGTTTTTGTTAAGGGAACAGATCCGGGAATTGATTCTTATAGTGGTTTCTATGACAATGGTCATAAGAAAAGTACCGGATTAGCTGATTATTTAACGGAGAATGGTATTCAAAAATTATATATCACAGGCCTGGCTACAGATTACTGTGTAAAGTTTACTGCCCTTGATGCCACACAGCTTGGATTTGACACGTACCTTATAAAAGATGCCACACGAGCTGTAAATATACATCAAGACGTTTTTGATGCGGCTGTTAAAGAAATGGAATCTGCTGGCATTAAAATTGTTGAATCAATAGACCTTTTCAATTGATCCAATATGGCGGTGTCTCATGCGATTTATGCAGCATTCGATGTCTACCCCTCATATAAAGGAGCGGCCACCCATATCAGTCACATGGTAGATACCCTGGCAGCTGAATTTGAAGAGATTACTGTTTATTCATTAGGTCCTAATAACGTAGAAGTACCTGGTGGTAATAATGTCATATATGAACGATTTTTCCCTGAAGAACCGAACTATTTAAAAAGAGCCAGTGCTTATACGACCTGGCTTTCAGAGGAGCTACAGAAAAAAGGCATCATTGAACTTGCCCATTTTCGTGATTTGTGGAGTGCTCTGGCAATTATGGAGCATTCCGGGATTGTTCATACGATTTATGAGGTTAATGCCTTTTTGCCTGTTGAACTCCCATACAGGTATCCGGGTATCTCAGAAAAGACCCTGAGCAGGATTGATAAACTTGAATTACAATGTATGTTGGAGTGTGATATAATCATCTGTCCTTCTCTGGTGATAAAGTCCAATCTCGAAAAACGGGGAGTTCCAGGTAAGAAGATACATGTGGTTACTAATGGGGCTATTGTTCCGGATCATTATGAGAAACCACATGAACTGGAAATACCTGATCAGTATATAATCTATTTTGGTGCATTGCAACCATGGCAGGGAGTTGATCAGTTGATCAAGGCTATGAGTTATTTAAAAGACTATCCTGATTTAAGGCTGGTTATTGCTGCTTCCCAGAAATCACGTTATGCCAAAGCCCTTCAAAAACTGGCAGAAAAAATGGAGCTTGGAGATAGGATCCTCTGGTATTTTCTGCTCGAAAAAGATGAATTGAATTATTTGATTTGTAATGCCTTGATCTCGGTTGTACCATTAACAGAATGTAGCCGGAATCTGGAACAGGGATGTTCGCCAATAAAGATTTTTGAATCCATGGCAAATGGTACAGCCGTACTGGCATCAGACCTCCCTGTAACCCGTGAAATTATTACTGATAAAGAAAATGGTAAGCTCCTGAGGGCAGACCGGCCAGCCGAGTTGGCGAGGGGGATCAGGTTATTACTGGATAATCCTGAATTGCGCAAGAAGATGGCATCCAATGGCCGGTAGACAGTTATTAAAAATTTCAGTTGGGATAAAATTAAAGAAAGTTTGACTGGCATTTATCGAAATATACTCGTTTCTTAGAGACAATCGAATTTAATGACATATGGGAGTTTTAAAAGCACTACGATTTTATGGTTCTCTATCACCGGAACAGAAAGTATTTGTAAAAGAGAAAAAGACTGAAGATACACTTACTGTTGAACAGTGGCTCAGATTTTTAACCCGGGCAGCCGCTTATGATGAATATGGGGATGAAACCCGAAAAAAAATAAAGCCAATTTTAGTTATCCTGTGGCTTCTACTGGTTGTAGCTATTGTTTTATTGTTTATTGTTGAAGATGGTATGAATTACTGGAATATCGGGGTGATCATTTTGATCATCATATTCCTTATTTTTTATCATTCTGCTTTTGCAAAACTTAAACACAGAGATCTCACCAACCAACTCAGGTTGTTTTTTGTGCCATTACTTCGCATTCTGATGGATAAAGCCGGAAAAGATGCCAGGCTTTCAGCAAAACTTGACTTTTCAAACTTTCTGAAAGAGAAACCGGTGAGTGACAGTGGAAATGGATCCAGGAAAATCGATCTTTACCAACCCAAATTCGTTATGGGCAAGGTCAAACTTTTTGATTTAAGCCTTATGGAAATTGCTTACGGTGATGATCACAGAAAACTGACTATCAGGAAAAAAAGTTCGAGCGGTAAGACCAAGGTGAAGGTGAAACATAAGATTACCCACCAGGTTTTCCTGAAGATATCTTTTCCCAAATCATTTTATATCTTATCTGATACTCCCGGAGGATCAGTAATTGTTGAGCAGGAAGAGTACTTTATCGTAAAGAGGAAACTTAAAGTTAAAAGCAGTGACAAGGAAGCTGTTCTAGAAATCGAAGATTTCCTTGCACTGGTTGATGAACTGTACAAGACTGTTAAAATAAAACCGGGCACAAAACTACCTGTGCCTGAGAAAGTTACTAAAAAGAAAGATAGATCCGGGGAGGAAGAGGATATGGATTTTGACGATGATGATTTAGAATCCGGCGTCACGTTTATGGTTTGGGGAGCATATTTTTCTGAGGTTGATTATCTCGGCTTTGAAGGCGAACATGGAGGATATTATATGGCTGAAGAGGATGCTGATTCTTTCTTTGATAGTTGATTGATAAAAATATTGAGTCGCTGGGAATTCTCAAGGTGGAAACGATAGCTAAGTTTGAGTTTGAGTGTGAGTTGGAGTTTGAGCAAGAGCCGAGGACCTTAAGAGAGCAGGAAGCCAATACTGATCCGTCGGATAAACAAATAAACGAATAAACGAATAAACAGCTAGAAGTACTGAGAGTCTGTTCCACAATTGACCTATAATGATCTCAGATCAGAAAAAATCATTTCTATGGCTTACTGAAAATTATCCACCATCACGAGGAGGGATGGCCCAATCCTGTGACAGGATAATTCAGGGACTCAGGGAGAAGGGTTTTCAAATTCATGTTTACCATTTTACAAACCGAAATAAACCCTTTGTTACAGAAAACAAGTTGAATGGTTCGTATACCCCGTTACCTGTTTTTGAAAGCGAATCACACACACTCAATATCGCATGGAATCACATCCTGACAAAAATTGATCATTACAATGAAATCGTCATTTTTGGCGGTTATCTTCCCCTCATAGCCGGTCCGGTTTTTTCCAGATTGTCAGGGAAATCATTGATCACATTACTTCGTGGAAACGACTTCGACATTTCCATTTTTTCTCCAAGAAGACGAGGGATGTTGCATGAAGCCATTATGGGTTCGCGAGTTATTGGAGCAATTACGCAGGATAAGGCCGATAAAATAAAAGCGTTATATCCCAATTCGAATGTTTGTTATACACCCAATGGTATCCGGTTGGATGAATGGAAATACGAAAAAAGTGATCTGGAATTCAGTGATCAATGGAGAAAAGATCATGTCGGAGATAAATTATGCATGGGAGTCATCGGACAATTGAAAGAGAAAAAAGGAATTGATATACTCCTTGATAGTCTGAAAGTTAAACTATTAAGGGAGAAGGTATTCCTCTTGCTGATAGGAGAGTTGGACCAGATTTATATTCAGCAGATCGAAGAATCGGATCTGGAACATAAGGTATATCCTTTCAGAGACCGATATGAACTATTAAAGCATTATAGTTCCTGTGACGTTATTGCCATTCCCTCACACTATGATGGCATGCCAAATGTACTATTGGAGGCAGGTGCTCTCGGGATACCTGTGATTGGATCGAATATTGACGGTATGAAGGATGTGATTGAACATGGTAGAACCGGGTTGTTATTCAGTCCCGGGGATAAGAATGCATGTCGGGATGCACTTGTTCAATTCATCTCATTAAAACCTGAAGATCGAAAAAAGATGGGAAATCTGATGAAAGAACGGATATACTCCGATTTTAACCATGAAAAGGAAATTGAGTATTATTTTAAGATAATGAATGATGAATTTACCTCGGGAATACTTATTTAAGCATATCATTTTTGCTTTGTTTATAGTTCTTACGGCCTGTGGAAGTAATAAACAGGAGCAAACCACGATTGAATCTTCACCTGTAAATCAACCGGGCAGCATTGAAAATTTCTATATAAGTGATGCAGATCAATTGCAGATAGCCGCCATTACGATAGGAGAAATCAATGAAATACATATTGGTAATGAATACCTGTTCCGAGATTGCAAAGACGGATCCAAGTGTAAGTACAGGAATGAAGATGGGAAAACCGTGTATGATGTAAAGTACAAAGATGAAGGATTTAAAATCAGAGATCCGGAAGGTAATCTTTTACTAAAGGTGAAAACATCGAATGGTAAAATTAAAATTGGATTGGACGAAGAAATGGAGGATCCATACCAGATTAAATTACCGAGTCCTGATAAAGCCAGTCTGGTGAATTCAGATAAGGAGGTTGGCCAGGCCCGGATGGGACAGGATGCACTTCCTGTAAAAGTAACAGATGGAAAAAACACCTGCTATATTGCCGGACCAAGAAAATCTCAGGTTAAAGTCGTAATAGCACTCCCGGATGCAGATCTCAAACTCAGGATTGTGCTGCTGACAGAACTCTTGATCAAAGAATAATGGTTCTTTATTATGCCATGGGAGGTGGTCTGGGCCATCTGACACGAGCCCTGGCAGTTATTCATACATTACATATATCTGATTATAAAATCCTCTCGGCTTCTCCCTATGCTGACAAGATGTTCAATTCTTCTAACCTTATCCTTCTCCCGGTATCAATGGAAAAAAATCTTAAATTGTTAAAAAACAGGATCAGGGATATTATTAGAGATCTGGAGCCAACTTCCTTTTTTATTGACACTTTTCCAATGGGAATATTTGGGGAATTAGAGACGCTGAAATTTCCTTCGAACATAAAGTTGAATTACATATCACGAATTCTCGAATTTCAAAAATATATGAAGGGTAAAGACTCTCCCCTGCAATATGATATATCATACTTAATTGAGGAAGGTTTGGATTCAGATCATGTAGAATTCATCAGGAGATATTCAGGAATAGTGAAAAACCTGGAACTAGAATACCCTGTTAATACAATCCCGGAAGGGTATTTTGAGTCTATCCCGAAATCAAATCAACCAATCTGGATGGTCATGCACAGTGGTTCAGCTGAGGAAGTTGAAGTTTTGATAAGGCATGCCAGGGAAATGGCAGAGTTAGAAACTGTAAATCCGTTTCTATGGGTTGTAACGCAATCTGAGATCGAGGAGAAGGTGGATGAAAAGACCACAGATATGATCCCTTCTTATGGATTAATTCCTTATGTGGACAGACTATTCAGCGCCTGTGGATTTAACATGATGTATTTAACAAGGAATATTAACATCCCTCACATATTCATACCCTTCCCAAGGAAATACGATGATCAGTTTCGCAGGGCAAGGATAAGAAGAGATCAACTTAAATGCAATAATTAAAAAGTTCAGCGGACTTATATTTGGTAACCCAGGGTTTTAAATCCTGGATTACATCATAATGATCCAAGCATCACCTGAACCCCATAGAAAAAAAATAGCGAGTGAATTGTTCCACTCGCTACTTAAATTTTATATTATCAGCTATTTATTTCGCTGCATCCATATGTTTGATGAGATCGACTACTTTCACCGAGTAACCCCACTCATTATCATACCATGAAACAACTTTCACGAAAGTATCGCTTAGCTGGATACCAGCGCCAGCATCGAAAACAGAGGTCCTTGATTCACCGATGAAATCAGTTGAGACGACTGCATCTTCAGTATAACCAAGTACACCTTTCATGGATCCTTCGGAAGCGGCTTTCATGGCAGCTTTTATTTCATCATAGGTAGCTCCCCTTTCAAGTCTTGCTGTCAGGTCAACTACCGATACGTTAGGAGTTGGAACCCTGAATGACATACCTGTAAGTTTACCATTGAGTTCAGGAATTACCTTACCGACAGCTTTTGCGGCACCTGTTGATGAAGGAATGATATTCTGACCTGCACCACGGCCACCTCTCCAGTCTTTCTTGGATGGACCGTCCACAGTTTTCTGGGTAGCTGTTGTGGCATGAATAGTAGTCATAAGACCCTCAGCAATGCCCCAGTTGTCATTCAATACCTTAGCGATAGGAGCAAGGCAGTTGGTTGTACAGGAAGCATTGGAGACATAATCCATATCAGCGCTATATTTCTCTTCATTCACTCCCATCACAAACATAGGTGTGTCATCCTTGGAA
>JBHOSY010000211.1:0-6488 GCA_042584165.1 Bacteroidota bacterium
ATTACAAACGGTATTGCGAAGCCCTGACAGCTGTGGATGACAACCTGGGTCGCATCATAGATTACCTGGAAAAGGAGGATCTGCTCACCAACACACTACTGGTGTACATGGGTGACAATGGATTTCAATTTGGGGAGCATGGGCTGATGTACAGGAAGAATGGTTTGTCAGGTTTCTTGCGTGTTCCAAGCCAATCCAGGGCATAGTCAGTAATCTCATCAGTAATGTATCCTTTTTGAGGTACCCGTTTCCTCCCATTGATATTGAAGCCATCATATCGCGTCTGTGGTACGATCCTGGTTGTGCCATGACCATCCGGATAATAGGTTCCCTGACCCCGAAAAGCCACCCAATGATCGAAACCCCTTTGTGGATCATCGATGTCCCCCATGTGCCATTTGCCAATGAAAGCTGTTTCATACCCGGCTGTCTGAAGCTGTTGAGGAAAGAAGGTCAACCCGGGATCGACAGGATGATAATTATCTACGACCCCATGATTGTGGGCATATAACCCGGTTAAAATCGATGCGCGGCTTGGGGAGCATAAGGAGGTGGTCACGAAAGCATTTTCAAAGTGGACACCTTCTTTTGCCAGGCGATCCATGTTGGGCGTTTCCAGAAATGGGTGTCCCATAAATCCCATCGCGTCCCACCTGTGATCATCGCAGAGAATGAATACGATATTAGGTTTGTCTTGCTTGAGAGAACATGATGTGATAACTAAAAAAATTATTATGGTCAATATTCTCATAGTTATTTCCTTTACTTCTCGACATCCCTGAATTTCATTTATCGGGGATTTTTATATTCAGTTATTTCCACCGATGGTAACGCTTCAGTGTAAATACTGGCTAGTGTCCTTGTTCAATATCCAGGATTGATTGATTTACCTTTTCATTATGAAATTAATGAAATTCGATTAGCGGTCAAGCTTTTTATTTAACACAAGCTGGAATTGATACAATGCTATCCAAAAATTTGCATTTATACTTGTGATATGACACGTGAACTGACCCAGGAAAATGGACTCCATGCATGCAACGGCCTCAGAATGCACTTTGGTTTGGGTGATGCAAATATTGCTGACAGCCTGGTCATTCGCTGGCCAATGGGACATGTGGATACATACCTGGATGTTCCTGCCAGCCATTTCTACAAGGCAATTGAAAAAACGGAATTGGAATTAGTACAATAACATGAGTTTTAGAGACTCTGTTTACTTTAAGTCATTGTTATTGCCAGTATTTATTTCTCGATTATTGCTTTATAAATTTCTTCTCTGAAATTTTCTTTTGCCATTTGACCGGCTATCTGCTCCGCTTTCTTTTTGAAAGAATTGCTGTTCACTAATTCAAGGATTTTAGGCTCGAGGTTTTTCGTGGTGATTTCACCTATTTTTACGCCTCTTGGTCCGGCACCCATATCATAAATAGTTTTATTCCATACAAACTGGTCAATGATATGTGGGATAATCATTGTAGCACATCCATACTTAAGTGACAGGTGAGTTGTTCCCGAACCCCCATGATGAATTACACCATATACATTAGGAAAGATCCAGTCGTATGGGATTTGAGAAACAAAGCATATCAGTTCAGAACTAAATTTATCTGGTTTGACAAGACCTCCTGATGCCGAATTAATTATTCCAGGAATATTATTTCTTTCAAGTATGTCAATAATTATTTCAGTTTTTAATTCCGGCTCCGGATTGATCATACTGCCAAATGTGATCAGTAATATTTTTTCATATTTCGTCAGGAAATCAGTCAATTCTTTGTCCGGTTGCCATATGTCGGTTTTATTCTTTTCGTGATATCCCAATACTTTTAGATTTCCCTTCCAGTAGTCCGGTCGTGAAAAAAGAGAGGGAGAAATGGTATAGATCACCTTATTTTCCAGAAAGGAATTTCTGATCTGCTTCCGGCTGATTTTACTTAATTTCAGCCACTTCATGGTGATCTTTGCTGTGGTAACTATTCCGAAGTAATAAAGTGAGTAAGTGAGTTTGTTGAAAAATGTACCAAAGTTGCTATTGAACGCAATGTGGCTGTGGCCTTTCACATAGTGCAGGTATGGCAAAGGACTTACTAGAATTGCTTTTCCTCTATTTGTTACTCCCCATAATACCGGGTACATTGCTTTCCCATTATATACAATTCTGTCAGGTTCTTCGCTTTCGATTATTTCGTATTGTTTATTAGCCAGCTCTTTTTGACTTTCATTCTGAGTTCGGGCCAGTTTGATAAGGGCTAGAAACTTCTTTATCCCCGAGCTACCTCCCATGGCCGCCTTTCCCACATCACTATCCAGTAGCTCAATGAATTTAGCCCCTAAGGAAGCAAAGGCCAGGCCTGAGTCTTCTGAAAGCTCCCTGAATTGCTTCGGAAAAGCGCAAATTACCTGATGTCCTTTTTCTTTCAATATTTCGCCAATTGCCAAAAAAGGTTCTATATCTCCACGGGTTCCAACTGATATTAAAATTATCTTCATCGATTTTTTAATATTTTATTTGTTGCATTTGAGCAGTGACTGATTACGGGGCTGTTCACTACTAATCCCGGATCAGGTTAGGCGGGCAACAGTCTATTATTTATGGTACTTTTTCCGCCAATGTTCATACACATAGTTATAGCAAGTTAGTTTTTTATTTCAATTATATTAATCCCACTTTCAAGCTTCAAAATCTCCTTATCTCCAGTAATGACCCGGTTATTATGGTAAATCATCTTATCCCTTTCTTGGTGGAGAATGAATTGCCCACTCATATTTTCCGGCAGCTCGATCTCATAAAACTTGTTCCTGTTTTCACCCAATTTATATTGAGCGTTGATAATCCCGTTTTTTGTAGGGACCATTATTTCAGAAAAACTCAAATTAGCGAGTTTTGGATTTATCTGTACTGTCGTAAACCCCGGTTTTTCAGGGGTAATTCCCCACATGTATCTTGTGATTATATTTGCCGGTGCAGCTCCCCAGGCGTGATTCCAATCCAGATTTGGTTTGTATTTCATGTCCCAGGTTTCCAGTGTGATGGTTGATCCTGTTCTTATCATATTCCACCAGTTCCTGTCATTTGTTGTATCTGTAATTAATTGAACAGCATAAACAGATTCATCATTTTTAAATAATCCTTCCAACAGGTATTGAGCTCCATAAACACTACAGGCCATGCCCCTGGATTTGATAAAATCGACAACTGTTTGAGTGTGTTCTTCTGGAACTATGTTGAAAACCAATGGGAACATATTTGCATGCAATGAGGCATGATTTGAACCCTCACCATCTATATAGATACCCCGAGATGTATCAAATAGTTTTTGATTAATTGAGTTTTTTACCTGATTGGATCTATTCCTGTAATAAATGGAATCGTTTTTATTGCCTGTGGCCCCGGCAATTACTGACATTATTCGCAAATTTTCACAATAAAATGAATTGACAACAGTATTTATAGCTGCCATTTCATAACCATCACGTTCTCCCGGGGGCCAGTCAACTATATCTTTAATTCTGCTGTTTGGATTACTAAACCCAAGTTTCCGCATCAAATCATCATTCAATTTGGTTGATTTGGTAGTTATTAGCCCATCTTCACGCGCTAATTCCATTAATGTTTTGGCTTTCAGCTTGTCGTAATACCTGGTAATGTAATGCAGGTCCCCCGTGTATAGAAAATCATAATAAAACAGGAGGGCAGTATGCAGAATCCATTCAGTTGGCCAGGTGGGGTGTTCAATAAAATATTCATTGGTTCTTTTGGCTAAAGAATAAACACTGTCCACGCAATAGTGACTTAATTGATTAATATATGCATCACCCTCATAAGGGATACGCTCCCTGTCGCCATCAATATAATAACCGGAAAAGCTTGTTGCTTTTATCGAATGTTTGCATAAATCCCAGATGGCATTAAGAATTGTATCTGAGGAAGTAAAGGCACTTGAATTATCATAAAATTTATAGTGAAATGCTTTCTGCCAGATTTCAATATCGTCAATTGGAATTTGAAGATTTTCTATTTCGCAATATCTGAAAGGCATTACAACTCCGAATGAATCAGGAAGCATTATTGCCGGAGGATTGGTGTTTCTTTTGAAAGCAGACATTTCTATGGTTGTGACTTTATCTGCTTCTAACTTTCCAATTTTCACAGATTGATATCTGATTGTGCCTCCCGGATCCCTATCAATCCTGCTGGTCCCCGACAGTTTCTCTCCGATATGGAATACCAGTTGGTCATTTTGATCTTGTTTAGCTTTAATCAATACAGTTCCAAAATATGCCTTCCCAAAATCGATGAAGTAATGACCAGCATTTACCTTCAGGATTTTTATGGGCTTGCTTATCGTAGTTTCAAATTCAGCTTTAACAATTTTCGTATGGTACTGAGATTTAACTGAGATACTTATCACTAAAAGCAAGAATAAGATCAGGTGCTTTTTCATGTTATATTTCTATACAACTTTATATATCTAATAGATTGATTTTCTACAATGGTCGGCCAGTAAACTAAGTATCTGACCTTTTACTCGAAAGATATGGGGTACCTGGGAATTATAAAACTGTCCTCAGGTTTTATTGATATCCTTTATCCCAGGCATTGGGCTTGTAGGTTGTTGGGTGTAGTTATTTACGTGTAATAATAAAAAATACCATTGCGTTTATATACCATAGAGTTAAAGTCCTTTTTCAAGTTATCAGTGTTGCACAATTAATCCAAGGGAGATTCAAAGTATTGAAACTATAACTGAGTTAAAGGAATGCATTTCTCGATTATTCTATTAGGAAAATCAGTAGATAATAGATGGATATGCGGGGAATCATTTGTGGATATCTAATCCTGATTAAGTTCGCTTAAAGTGCTTCGTAATTGTGTGTATTTTCAAATTTTAATATATCTTCCCGGATCTTTTACTAAAATATTTCTCTTTTGATACTCTCATAGTTCAGATTTGACATTTTTTATTGAGAGAGTGATCTTAATTAAAACCTCATGACCAAAATTGTTTTTTGTTATTCTTCCCTGGACAAGGAAAATGAAGGGACAGAGTTTTTATATGGTCCATTATCACTGGCTTATATGGCTACACATACCCCGGATCATTATGAAATGAGTCTTTATGATGAATATGTTGGTGAAAATCTGGATCCCGAATCTATTGACGCTGACATCGTGGCCATTTCCTCCCTGACTTCAGGAATTATTAGAGCTTATGAAATAGCCGACAAACTTAAAGAAATGGGTATCACCAGCGTGATTGGAGGAGCTCACGCTACCGCTCTTCCTGAAGAAGCCCTTCAGCATTTTGATGTCGTTATTAAAGGGGAAGGTGAGCAACCATGGAAAGAATTCTTAAAAGATTATGAGAAAGGTGAAATAAAGAAAATTTATTACGGCCCCATGAACGTTTCACTCAAAGAGTTAGGGGTTCCAAATCGTGAATTTATTCATCAGAACTATCACTATCAATCAGTTAATACATCAAGGGGATGTCCGTTTGCCTGTTCTTTCTGTTATCTGACTGTTTTTGAGGAAAGGGCGTACAGGACCATTCCGCATGAAACCATTCTTGAAGATCTGGAAGCATTGAGGGATGAGTCCCTGATTGTTGTTACAGATGAAAATTTCATCGGATACAGTCAAAAGGATTATGAAGATCGAAAATCACTTTTGAGAAAGATTATTGACCGGGATTTTAATTTTGTATGGGGGTGTCAGACCACTGTGAAACTGGCAGAAGATCCTGAAATGATGGATCTTATGTATAAAGCCGGATGCAGGTCGGTTTTTATCGGATTTGAATCTTCGAATAAGGAAGACTTAATTAAGATCGGTAAAAAACACAATCTCGAAACGGATTATAAAAAGTTAATCCGTAAAATACACAAACATAAAATTACAGTAATTGCTTCATGCATTTTAGGTTTGGATCACCAGGGAAAAGACTATCATCGAACCCTGATCAAAGATTTGAAGCATATCGGGGCAGATTATGTGCGGGTATTCCTGATGACAGCCTGGCCCGGAACCCCTCTTTATAAAGAATTAAAAGCTCAAAACAGGGTCATCGACAATTGGAAACAGGTACGTAAGGATATACCATCTGTTATTTATAAACATTATTCACACGAGGAAATCATTGAAGCCAGAAAGGAGGTAATGGACTCCTTTTTTAATTTCGGTAATATCATACGTGTTATTTCCCGATGGGTATTTACTGACCTGACATTACTCTCCTTATTTTTAAAATTAACTAAGCGGAACAGGATCTCTGAACCCATCAGGAAAAAACGGGCTCATCTTTACTCAGAATCAAAAGAATCTTAATATTTCTGAAATTTCAAGCACTTCAGTAGGGATCCCTTGATAATTCAACATTATCATTTAATTGAAACAATATTCTATAGGTGTGGGTGCGGCTGGCGTCCACGATCAGCGTGGCCACATGTTTGCCTGCGGGTAAGCCGGCCTTTTAAAATGTCCC
>JBHOSY010000212.1:0-6475 GCA_042584165.1 Bacteroidota bacterium
GCTTGCCTTCCTGGCTGATACCCTTGGTGCTAAAACATTGAAAACTTTTACACAGAGACTTGATCCGCCAGATGTCAGAACATTTGTTGGAAAGGGCAAGTTGGAAGAGATTAAGACTCATATCAGGGCCCTGAATGTGGATTGGGCAATATTTGATGAAGACTTATCTCCATCTCAATTACGCAATCTGGAGAGAGTTTTGAAGTGCCGGATTTTTGACAGAAGTTTATTGATCCTGGAAATATTTCTGAAAAGAGCTCAGACAGCTCAGGCTAAAACACAGGTGGAACTGGCGAGATATCAATATTTGATGCCCAGACTTACTCGTATGTGGACACACCTCGAAAGGCAAAGAGGAGGGACAGGAGCCCGGGGTGGAGCTGGTGAAAAGGAAATAGAAACTGACCGGCGTATAATAAGAAATCAGATTTCGGTTTTAAAGGGAAAGCTGCTCAAAATTGATAAACAAAGGGCAACCCAACGGAAAGGGAGAAGAGGAATTGTCCGGGTTGCATTGGTCGGTTATACCAATGTTGGAAAATCAACACTGATGACACTTCTTTCCAAAACACCGGTACATGCTGAGGACAAATTATTTGCTACTGTTGATTCTACAGTCAGGAAAGTGGTTATTAATAATATCCCATTTCTTCTTTCTGACACGGTTGGATTTATCAGGAAACTTCCACACCACCTGATCGAATCTTTTAAATCTACACTGGACGAAGTAACAGAATCAGATGTTCTGTTACATGTAGTAGACGTCTCCCATCCAAATTATCATGAACAAATCGAAGTTGTGAACAAGACATTGACAGACCTCGGTGTCTCTGAAAAACCAATGATTTATGTTTATAATAAGATGGATCAACTTATTGATTACCGGGTTAAGCAGGAGGAAGAAGCCACTCGGGAATTAATCACTGATTTTTACCTGAACAAAGAGGAAAACAGCACCATTTATGTTTCTGCAAAAAAGTCAATGAATATAGAACGGTTGAAAAACCTGATCTTTGAAAAAGTTAGCAGTAGACATTATGCGATCTATCCGAATTACTTGAAAAATGAAACTTATTGATTATTTTTGCCATCCCATTTTGGCCTCGTAGTTCAATGGATAGAATAGGAGTTTCCTAAACTCTAGATGAAGGTTCGATTCCTTCCGAGGCTACCACTGGCGGCATTTTGCCGCCTTTCTTGTTTTGTAATGGAATCGAACGCTAGCCCTGCAGACTGGCCCCTCCTTAAAAATGTCCACCGGACATTTTTTAACAGTCGGTCCTGATTCCTTCCGAGGCTACTGATAACCCTCAATACGGAATGTATTGGGGGTTTTTAATGTTTGCGGTAACAGAATTGGTAATCATTCAGTTCATCTCTCTATAAATATCTCAAATCCAGGTCATTTTGTCAATTGCTGGTAGCAGTTGTTCACTGGCAACTACTTTGTGGACCTTTTAATTAATGCTGTTCTTAATAGAAAAAAGGGACATGAAAGTTAAAAAATAAAAGGTGAGATCAGAAAACATGGATTTTTCTATAAGCAATTAAATAGAGGGAAATGCCATGTAATCTACTCACAAAAAGGGCATGGATTTTTAGTGGGTTATGAGGTATTTAAAATAAGATTAAGACCTTTATTTTATATTAATAGGAAATGGCTGCCTACTCATACAGATACTTAAGAAAAGAAAAATTATGAAGCAAAAAACAATGCGAGAAAGAAGAAAATTGTACCTTTTGAACAGTTCAAAAGCATGACTTAACTTTATCCTAAATTATATCGCTTTGGTTTGAAGACATACATGAAAGATCAGAATAACTTTTTATAAAAACTGCCATGAAAAAAATACGCACATTTTTGATAATCATGCTATTGCTTGTATATATATTCAGGCTGATGCTGAAGGATCGACAGGCAAAACGCTCAACGAGAACCGAATCCGGCCGTATTCAGAAAACCCAAGGTACTGGCAATACAAGGATAAGTCCGTACTGTTACTGGGTGGGTCGGATGACGATAACCTGTTCCAGTGGACTGGTTCGAGATTAACCGAACAACTCGATCTGCTCAAATCAGTCGGCGGCAACTATGTTCGCTGTACAATGAGTGGTCGGGACGAGGGCAACGTCTGGCCGTTCAAGCAGGTGAGCGACAAGTACGATCTTGACCAATGGAACGACGAATACTGGCAGCGGTTTGAGAACTTTATCAAACTGACCCATGACAGGGACATTATCGTGCAGGTCGAAATCTGGGCCACGTACGACTTCTATCGCCAAATCTGGCAGCGGCATCCGTTTAATCCGAAGAATAACATCAACTATACGGTTGAACAGACAGGGCTATCCGAAATTGTTGACCATCAACCAGGACATTCCGAAAACGTTTTTTTCGAGTCAGTGCCAGCGGTAATGAACCAGAAAACCGTGCTGAAATATCAGCAGCGGTTCGTCGACAAAATGCTATCCATCTCATTGAAGTTCGGAAACGTTCTTTACTCTATGGACAATGAAACGGCGGCAGCGCCGCAGTGGGGGAAATACTGGTCGGAGTATGTTAAAGCTAAGGCTAAACATGCTGGTGTTGTTGTTCAGACAACGGAGATGTGGTATGACCACCTTGACAAGGATCCCCCGATACCGCATTCAACGTTTGACGATCCCAAGACCTATTCATTTGTAGATGTTTCGCAAAACAGTCACAAGAGGGGACAACGGCACTGGGAAAGTCTGCGGCTTCAGCTATCAAGGGTTGATGATAACGTTCGCCCGCTGACCAACGTTAAGATTTATGGTGCCGATACCGGCACCGAAAGGTGGTTTCGGGCAGATGTGGACGGAGTGGAGCGGTTCTGGCGAAATATTTTTGGTGGAATGTCATCCGCAAGGTTCCATCGTCCCACTGCGGGATTGGGACTGGGGGAAAAAGCGCAGGTGAACATAAAAAGCATGCGGATGATCACGAATGAGCTAGACATCTTCACATGTGCGGCTCACAACGACCTGCTTTCAGACCGTGAATCCAACGAGGCCTACTGCCTGGCAAATCCGGGCAAGGAGTACGCAATCTATTTCCCGGACAGCGGTGAGGTTAAGCTGGATATCAGTCTGATAAAGAAACCTGGCACAATCCGTTGGCTGGAGATATCTACCAGCAAGTGGGGAAAACATCAGGAACTCAAGCCCGCCCATAGCGTCACCCTATGCCCACCGAACTTTGGCCAGTGGGTTGTCCTGTTAATGGCAGGAAAGGCCACCAGAGAACAGCCCGGAAACGCCTCACTTCCAAATAGAAATTTGCAAAGTCGAGGCCTTGCAATTGCCAATAAGGGCACGGACAACCCAACCATTCTTTACAACGGAAAGCCGATGTTAAGAGCCGGTTCTGTGAGTGAACAGGGCTTGTTTGCCTTTCCTTGGGAATCCTCACATAGCGTTTTAAAGAATCAAACGCAAACTCACGAGCAATGGGCCCAATGGCAAAGGAAGAGTGGTATGGGCTTTGCGCGTGCGTATCCGGAATCTGGATACGTGTGGATGGAAAAAAGCCCTGAATCAGAGAAAATCTACCCGTGGAACGTCGTTTGCTGGAAAGACGGTCATCCTGTCGTTGATCTGACGGTGTTCGATTCCACTTATTGGAAGGAGTTTGCCAAGACGATCCGTAAATGCAAAGAGAAGGACATCGTTCTTCTAATTCAGCTTTACCAGGCATGCTATTTTCTCGGATATTTCTCAGGCGGCTATGGCGCGGGCCCAAGTGAGAACGAACTCACATGGTGGCAATCAAGCTACTTCCATCCGAACAATAATGTCAACAAATGGCCAATCGGTACGATTTGGCCTCCTACGGGACAACCGTGTGGGATGGATTTCCCGCAGAGGGTT
Organism: Bacteroidota bacterium; assembly: GCA_042584165.1. GTDB lineage: Bacteria > Bacteroidota > Bacteroidia > Cytophagales > Cyclobacteriaceae > JBHOSY01. Next base: position 3,892 of record JBHOSY010000212.1, read on the forward strand.
GTGGATGACTATCCCGACGGCCCATGGTGGGTTTTGCACAAGACATATGTTCAGAAAATCCTGGATGCTGTTGGTGATCAGGGACACGTCATCATTGACCTTGGTAATGAGGTCGGATATCGCAGTGAGGGACTTCATTGTTACGAATGGGTGGAAAGAACCCTTGACATCATTGAGCAGTGGGAAAAGCAACATGCCGTTGACATTCTTGTAGGTATGGACGAGCACTTCTGGTTCCGAGTACCGGCAAAGCGCGATTGGGTCAGAAAGCACCGGAGGCTGGAAATTCTGATCGCCCACGGCGGTAAGGATGTTGTTCATGAAGAGGGATACGATTTCAAGCAGGGTAATACGCCACGCCATCCGGGGAAACTGCGAGTGGAATGTAGGAAACCGTGTATATCTATACACAACCAAAGCGAACGGGTCAAGGCAGAAGATCGTCACGCCGGCTACCAGCGGTTGTATCAATGGCTTGCGATGATGCAGAAGGTGCAGGGTATTGCCAGTTACGGGTATGGCAAATTTATTGACGATCCCACTGAAAAGAAGACCTGGGAAAGTCAAACAGGATTTATGATGGATTTTTACAACCGCCTTCACAACTATACGGAAATGACACTGTCAGATGCCATGATTAATTCGGTGCCAGAACAGTGCCATTACCAAAGCATGCTTCAATCGAACAAGGAAGCTGTTGTTTATCTTCATACTCAAGATTTTGACGTTACCGTCCCGGCCGGTAAGGTCATGTCATTGAGAAACCTCGATCTTCCTGATGGAGAAGTGGATCTGTGGATTCTAAAGCCGAAGGATTCTACAAGAACGAAATCAACAGTGATAATCCGAGATAGCTCACTGGAGGTTCTCCTTCCCGAATTCTGCGAGGACATCTGTGTGTATGTGGAGAAAAAATGACGCTACAAAAGCAAAACAGCACCTGGCTTTTGTAATTTGCTGGCTGGAAATCTCCACGAGTAAATGAAAAGAATAGCAGCTACTCAAAGCAAACCATAGAATCATCCTGCGAACGCCAGGTACCGGTCTTTGTGTTGTTTTGATGATGGCAAATAGGATCCCCAAAACTGATCCGTCCAGAGACCGAGGATACAGGTGAAAGCAAAATTGATATAAGAAAGAAAAAATGGAAAAGTCAGGAACAATTCTTATTATAGTTTATGTCCTTTCTTGTTGCTCTATCCAGACCGATGCAGTAGCTGCGAAAGACGAAATACATGACAGGAACCGAATCCGGCCGTATTCAGAAAATCCAATGTATTGGCAATATAAGGGAAAACCCATATTGCTCCTGGGTGGTTCAAAAGACGACAATCTCTTTCAAATACCGGATCTGAAAGAACATCTGGACTTGCTGGCAAGCGTGGGCGGTAACTACATTCGCAATACAATGAGCTCGCGCAACGACAAAGGCTTTGAGGTACAGCCGTTCAAAAAGCTGTCTAACGGCAAATACGACCTTGATCAGTGGAACGATGAGTATTGGAATCGTTTTGAAAACCTGCTCAAATGGACCAATGAAAGCAATATCATTGTCCAAATAGAAATTTGGGATAGATTTGATTATTCAGGAGAACATTGGGAATATTGCACCTGGAATCCCAAAAATAATGTCAACTACCCTTATAAAGATTCCGGCTTTCTAGAGCATTATCTTCAACATCCAGGTAAAAATGAGCAGCCATTTTTCAAAACCGTTCCGGGTTTAGATAATAATAATATACTCCTAGAGCATCAAAAAGCATTTGTCGATAAATTACTGTCCTATTCATTGAAATACAATAACCTGCTTTATTGTATCGATAATGAATTTGGAGGGGATTGGAAATGGAGTGATTACTGGGCAGGTTATATTAAATCGAAAGCCATGCATGCGAACAAGACGATCGAAATTACCGAGATGTTTGATAACAAAATAGAAGATTTGTTTTACGTAATAGAACAGCGTGACCGGTATTCATTTGTTGAAGGAAATAAAATATTCGCACCACAGATTTGGGCGCCGAAAGGAGAAAAACAATGGTATAAAATATTGGAGTTATTTAAAGCCATGGAAAATTACCCACGCCCTCTTACTATGGTCAAATTGCGTGGTACCAGCTATTATATGCCAGGGGATGAAATTGAGGAGTCTGAAAAAAAATATATACGTGCCTTATTAGGCGGGTATTCTGCTCTAAGGTTTCACAGGCCTCCTTCTCTGGGTTTATCTGATCCCGCCAAAGCAATTATTAGCGCTGTCCGAAAATTGGAAAATCAAATGAAAATGTGGGAAATTGAACCGATTATAGGATTATTGAAAAACCGGGAAGTTGATGAAGCTTATCTATCGGCTAAACCGGGTGAGAAATATGCCCTGTATTTTACAGACGGAGGGTCGGTGGACTTGGACTTAAATGGTTATAAACAGTCATTCAAACTAAAATGGCTGGATTTAAAAACGGGTGATTGGGGGGAAGAGATGATAATTAAGGGAGGCGAAGCCGTGCAAATTTCAGCTCCCAATAAGGGCGGCTGGCTTGCCGCAATTGTTAGGATATGAGAGATGACACAAAATCTTTAAGTA
>JBHOSY010000213.1:0-6454 GCA_042584165.1 Bacteroidota bacterium
CTTTAAGTTAAGAATTTTGGCTTAACTTACTGTCCGATCAAATGTAGCAGGTCCAGTAGGGCCAAAAATCTTGAACCTTGAACCTTAAACACTGAACCGTGAACATTAAACCTTGAACGCTGAACTCTCAACTCCCAATATTCTGTTGCCACTTCCATGCGGAAGCAGTCATCTCATCAATTCCAAGTTCTGCCTTCCATCCAAGTTCATTATTTGCCAGGGTTGTATCTGCCCAGATCTGTTCGATATCTCCAGCCCGACGATCTACAATTTCAAAGTTAGGAGCCATACCAGTTGATCGTTTGAAAGATTCTATTACTTCCAGAACTGAATATCCATTCCCCGTTCCAACATTAAAATACTCCATCCGGGATTTGTTCTTGTTTTCAATCAACCTGTTTAAAGCTGAAATATGAGCCCTGGCCAGGTCAGTTACATGGATATAGTCACGGATGGCCGTGCCATCAGGGGTAGTATAATCACTTCCAAATATGCGTACCTTTTCCCGTAATCCAATGGCAGTCTGGGTTATAAATGGCATCAGGTTTTGTGGTATACCTCTGGGTAATTCACCAATCAATCCAGATTCATGTGCTCCAACAGGATTAAAGTAACGTAGAGAAATTACTTTCAGGTTCATATGAGCAACTGTTGCATCATTCATAACCTCTTCCGAGATCTGTTTTGTATTACCATAGGGGGATTCAGCCATTTTCACAGGGGTGGATTCCGTTACTGGTAAGGTATCGGCTTGCCCATAGACAGTACATGAGGATGAAAAAATAATATTATTGACGCCATTCGATATCATAGTGTCAAGAATATTTATCAGGGATACAAGGTTGTTGCGATAATACATTAGTGGTTTTTCGACAGATTCTCCCACTGCTTTGGAAGCTGCGAAATGAATTATCCCTTCAATATGATATTTATTGAATAATTCCTCTACCTTATCTATATCACATAAATTAAAAATCTCTACAACAGGTTTCCTTCCTGTTATCTTTTCAATCCCATCGAATACTTCAATATCACTATTTGATAGATCATCCACGACCAAAACGTCAAAACCGGAATTTTGAAGTTCTACGATCGTATGTGATCCGATATAACCTGCACCACCTGTTACTAAAATCATAAACTATATATTGTCAGATGTAAATATACACAGTACAAAAATGAGGGATGAGGAGTAAAAATGAAATAACAAATAGCAAAAATCCAATAAACATCATTGATTAAAATTCAAATCTCAAAATTGCTTTTAATTGTTTAGAAAATAGCGGATACTTGAATTGAAATTCTAATGTAGATTAGAAAATATGAACCGATGAATAAGAAGGAACACTGGGACAAAATATATCTTACTAAGAGTCCTCATGAAGTCAGCTGGACGCAGGATATTCCGCAGATCTCTTTGGATTTCATCCATAGTTTTAATCTCCCAAAATCAGCAAATATAATAGATGTTGGTGGTGGCGATAGTAAGCTTGTTGATTATTTAATGGAAGACGGATTCCAGAATATAACTGTATTAGATATTTCATCTTTCGCTCTCGAACGAGCTAAAAAAAGATTGGGTCAACATGCTGAGAAGATAAATTGGATTACATCGGATATTCTGGAGTTTGAGCCAGACACAACATATGATCTCTGGCATGACCGGGCAACATTTCATTTCCTAATTACTACTGAGCAAATACAGAAATACATTGCAATAGCCAAAATGGTTACTTCAAAATTTATGACAATCGGAACATTTTCGGAAGATGGACCTAAAAAATGTAGCGGTTTTAATATCAGACAGTATTCCGAAGACGATTTAGCTAATGAACTATCCGTCGGATTTCGTAAGATCAGATGTATTACTACAAATCATATTACTCCTTTTAATACGACTCAAAATTTCCTGTTCTGTAGTTTTAATAGACAGGAGAAGCAATAAAACCAGACTTATTTAAAATTACATTCTATCGAAACTTAATCATTATTATTTCGTATAATTAGTTAGATCTAACTAATTAATTCAAATATTGATGAAAAAATATAACTTGGCGGATCTAATTAACATCATTTTGACAACCAGCGAAAGGATTGAAGAAGAGATGAAAGAAAAATCAGAGGTGAAGGATCTTACATATAAACAACTGTATTGTATTGAACTAATCAAAAAAATGGAAAATCCAAATTTGACGGAACTTGCAGAAGCATTGAAAATTACAAAACCTTCTACAAGCGTTATGATAGATAAATTGGAAAATAATGGATATGTTCAAAAAGTGAGATTAGATGCTGACCGGCGTAATTCTCATATTCATTTAACTGATCTTGGTAATGCAGCAGATACATGGCACTACAATGTTCATCGCAAAATTGCCTCTCTCCTATCACTAAACTTAGATAAAATGGAGACAGAGCAATTAATAAATCTGCTTAATCAGGCTGTAATTTCACTCAAATAGTATATACATATAATATGTAGTCAATTCTATCAAATTAATAATATCATGAGTTTATATCATTACTTTACCCTTTTCAGCTTGTGTATTTTCTTATTCATATTTATTGGGAGAACAATATTTCTCCACCTAAAAGGTATTAAGGTATTTGTTATTGGATCAGGCAAAGGATTACTGAATGCAATAATGGAAATTTTTTTTATGTTTTTGTTGGTAATCTGGCTGTACGTGGCGTTCGTGTTATCTTTTAATGACGTACCATTTGTTTTACCTGATTCAATGATGAGGATGCTTTTTTTTAGTCCATCGATTAGAATCATTGCCATGTTAATAATATCAGTAGGGCTGATAATATTTATTGCAGCACTAATAAGTTTCAAGACCTCATGGCGCATCGGTATTGATACAAAAAAACCTGATGAACTGATCACATCTGGTATATTTAAGTATTCCAGAAATCCGATATTCCTTTTCATCGATATGCTATTTGTGGGAATGGCACTTATTTATCCAAACATATTTATGATCGTATTTGCAATAGTAACAGTCGTAGGACTCAACCACCAAATACATCACGAAGAGTTATTCCTGATGGATCACTATAAAGATGAGTATCAAAAATATCGCAGAAAAGTTCGACGGTATTTTTAGGAGTTGGAGGTTATCCATTTCTCGATTACTGCAGGTTCGGTGTTGTGAAATACTTTTTCTGAAAGTATAACGACACATTCACCAGGGCGATCAACACCGGGACTTCCACCAGAGGTCCTATCACCGCTGCGAAAGCTTCACCGGAATTAATGCCGAATACTGCTACGGCAACGGCTATGGCTAACTCAAAATTGTTGCTTGCTGCTGTAAATGAAATCGTTGCTGTTTTGGAATAATCCGCACCGATCTTCTTTCCCATAAAAAACGAAACCAGGAACATTACCACAAAATAAATCACAAGTGGTATAGCAATCCTTACTACATCCATCGGGATCTTTATAATGTATTCCCCTTTTAAGGAAAACATTACAAAAATGGTGAACAACAAGGCAATCAATGTAAGCGGACTGATCCTTGGGATGAACTTTTTATGATACCAATCCTTAGTCTTAACCCTGATAAGAATATATCTCGTCAGAAAACCCGCAATGAACGGTATACCAAGATAAATGAATACACTTTCGGCTATCTGTCCAATCGTTATGTCCACTTCAAAAGATTGTAATCCCAGCCAGTCGGGTATAACTGTGATGAATACGAAAGCATAAAATGAGAAAAATATAACCTGAAATATCGAATTAAAGGCAACCAATCCTGCTGCATATTCTGTATCTCCTTTAGCCAGTTCGTTCCAGACTATAACCATGGCTATGCACCGAGCTAACCCGATCAGTATAAGACCGGCCATATAATGTGGATAATTATGAAGAAATACAACTGCAAGAATCATCATTAATACGGGACCAATGATCCAGTTCTGGATAAGAGAAAGGGACAGTATCTTTACATTCCTGAATACTTCACCCAACTCTTCATACTTGACCTTTGCTAAAGGCGGATACATCATCAGGATAAGTCCTATGGCGATGGGTATATTTGTTGTCCCAATCTGAAATTGATTCCAGAAATTAGCGATCTCAGGATTTAAATAACCTGCAAGGACGCCTCCCAACATAGCCAGGAATATCCATAAAGTGAGGAATCGATCGAGGAAAGATAATTGCTTAGTACGTGCCATGTAAAAATGTTATAACTGGGCTGTGAATATAAATACATTTAGTTACATTTCAGGATCGCAATCATAAAAATAATTCCTATCTTGAGTGACATTCTTATTTATTTTTTTGCCGCAATGAAAAAACCATTCCTGTTTCTACTCCTTATTATTTTCAGTCTTGGATGTACACCAGATAAGCCTGAATCTGTCACTCCAGCTTCTGATATTCTTTTACCCGGATCCCCGGAGGTAGTGGGCATGTCGTCTGAGAGGCTAGACCGGATAGATGCTATGATTGAAGAATATATCGATAATGGATGGATCCCCGGTGCTGTAACGCTGATTGCAAGACATGGAAAGATCGTTCATTATAAAGGTTATGGCATGCGCGACATGGAAGCAGGTGATCCCCTGGAAAAAGATGATATTTTCAGAATTGCCTCCATGACCAAAGCAATTACATGCATGGCTGTGATGATCCTATATGAAGAGGGAAAATTTCAATTAGATGACCCTGTATCAAACTACATTCCTGAATATAAGAATCCGGAGGTCCTTGTCTCTGTGAATCCAGACAGTACATATACTTCACGTCCTGCAAAAAGTGAGATAACCATACGGCAATTATTAACACATACATCCGGTCTGGGATATCCAATCTTTAATCCGGAAATCAGTGCCGTTTATTACAAAGCCGGAATCATTGATGCCTGGTCACTTGATGCGGATCTTCTTTCAGAAAAAATGAAAGTGCTTGGAAAATTACCTATTCTGTTTGATCCGGGAGAACAATATTTATATGGACTAAGTATTGATGTTCTTGGATACCTTGTTGAAGTATTATCCGGCAAATCCTTACGGGAATTCCTGTCTGAACGGCTATTTGATCCATTGGGCATGGAAGATACAGATTTCTATTTACCTGGTGATAAAGCGGACAGGCTCATTAATCTGTATTCTGAAACCAAAAGCGGATTGATTCTTTCTGAATCTGAATTATATGCTGATTTCCCCCTGAGAAGTGCGAAGACATATTATTCAGGAGGTGGAGGATTGTGTGCCACAACACTGGATTATGCTCGTTTTATGCAAATGATGTTAAATGGAGGACATTATAATGGCAACCAGATATTATCTCCAAAAACCATTGAATTGATCACTACAAACCAGATAGGAGATTTCTGGGATGTAAATGGAATGGGATTGGGCTTTGGAATAATTGACAAAAAAGGAGCTGATAGGGCCCTTATTTCAGAAGGCAGTTATCGGTGGGGAGGATATTTTCATACACATTACTGGATTGATCCCCAGGAAGATCTGATCGCATTATTAATGCTACAGATACTTCCACATCAGCATCCTGAAATAGAAGATAAATTCCAGGTATTGACATATCAGGCAATTACTAAACTGAACTGATTAGAATATATATTATGATAAATGATAAGAAGAAAAATCCGAAAGCTTTGATGGCACTGGGCATAACCTTTCTTGGATCAGGGGTTGCATTAAGCACAGCTGTTAATCCGGGGGTTGGGATGGGCCTGATAACCCTAGGTATTGTCTTCTTCGCAATGGGGATGAAACAGAAAAAAGATCAGAATAAGAACAATTTGGATAATATATCATCAGGAGAAAATTCATAAACTCAAACAAAGAAGAAAAAACTATGGTAATTACAACAGGAGAAACAATTCCAGGAAAGGAAATTATTGAAATCCTGGGAATCGCCAGGGGCAGCACAGTTAGAGCCAGGAATATTGGCCGGGATATCTTTGCAGGACTAAAAAATATAGTCGGTGGAGAGATACATGAGTATACGCAATTGCAGGCCCACGCCAGGGAACAGGCATTACAACGTCTGGAACAGGATGCTGAACGAATGGGAGCAGATGCCATTATTAACGTGAGAATGCATACATCTATGATCATGCAGGGGGCTTCTGAAATCCTCGTTTATGGAACTGCTGTAAAACTCAAATAAAACTTTATTAAATATGATCGAAGGACTTGCAGGTATCATATTGGTTATGTATATCATTTTCGGCGGTTTTATTTTGCTGTCGCTGATATATGTATTTTTCAAACAGCTCTCAGACAGGGATAAAGAGAATTTTGACCGGAGAAAGAATTGATTTGTGTGTAAGATATTGGGTGTGGATTGTTGGGGGTTAGGTATTGGGTGTTAGGGATTAGGGACAGGTGATTTATTTGTATGCATAATAGAAAAGCTGGAGTTGCTATGATATTGCAGACACATAGTTAAGCAGCTATACTAAGATTTAAT
>JBHOSY010000214.1:0-6404 GCA_042584165.1 Bacteroidota bacterium
TACCCATTATATGAGGCATATTTCGATATGTTCCTATGAAGATATTAAAATGATGGGCATGGAGGTTTAGCTGTGCTTTTTTATGTCCTTCCATTTCTTTTGGTTTTAGCTTCATCTTTCAATCTGTTATAATCATCAATCAGCTGTTTCATAACATCATCCTCAAGCCTACCTCCGTATCTGTGTGTTTCCTGTGTTGGGTATCTGTATTTTTTGTAGGGATACCTGTTGCTATCATAGCACTTGTCATAGTAAAGGGTTATGTACTGTACGTCTTCAAACCAAAGAGGGTAATTTAGGATAAAGTTAAGTTACACCTTTATGCTATCAATAGGTATTTTTTTACACCATATATCTGCCATTTCGTATCTGTTTGCTCAACTGATAGAAGCACACTATAGGCCCTCTTCTTTATAACAGACATTTTCAATCAGAGGAAATCAGAGAGCTAAGAATTTACCCAGACTGACAGCAGATGGTTGTATTGCTATGATGTCAGAGGATGTCAAACCCAATGTAAAAAATAGCAACACTAGTAATATATAAATAAAAAGGATTACAAATAGAGATGAGAATATTAGGAAAGAGTATATGTATATTTCTAGTAGTGCTGATTTCGGCAATGGGTTTTTGCACTGTCTGACGTCCGGCAATAAACTCAGTGCCGGTTTAATTTTACGAAAGTTAATTGATATACGGGAATCTTAAACTAATCCCGGACTATTTAAAACGTGGTGACGAAGGCATTGGGTTTATGAGCATGTTGTGCGCCGTACTCAACCCCATCTTGACAATATTACCACAAACAATAAAGCAATTAACACGATAAAAATATTGCTTAGCATTAGTTTCTCCTTATCGCCATAAAGAATTCGCTGAATCCGTCCATTATTTTTTGTTCACATAAATTCCGGCCGGAAGCCTGCTCCGCACTTTTTATTCCTGATCTATGCGTCGACCTTTAACAGTTTAAAGAAAAAGTTGGGAAATATTCATGTAGCGAAACCCAGCTGTAATAAATGATAATAGCACCACTTGCATTAAAAGTATGCGCCTTTTTGAAGTCCACTTTCCTCCTGACCGATATGATATCCTCTCAGAAAATGGCAAGTGCCCAGTGCCCACCTCCGGGCGTCTGCAAGCTCACCATAGAGCCCCCCTCGATTTCAACCTCGCTCCCCCATTGGTTATTTTCGATATCCAGCCACTTCATACGTAGGGTGTCCGACGCTGCCACCAAATCGAGCTTCACCGAACCGCCGTCCGGGAAGTAGACCGCGTACTCCACTCCGGGATTCGCCATGCAGTAGGCTTCATTGGAGTTACGTTCCGACAGAAGATCATTGTGCGGAACACATGAAAATACGTCAATCACATCCAGCAGCATACGTAGGCCCTTGATGTGGATTTGCGCACCGCTGGTCAGCCCCAGCCCATATATGATGGGGGGGCGGTGGAACCGGGCACTAGCCGCCCCACCCAAAGTGTTTTGCCACAGCTTTGCAGGCGCGTAGATATCGATGAATTCAGCCGCCAATTCCGGTGTATTGTAATCATCCCACTCATGCCATGCTTGCACATACATCTTGGTGTTGTTTATGGGTCGGGGAGCATGCAATATTTTACAGCGGAACTCTTTAAAATTGTCCCAATACGCCTGGCCACCCCAGTGGGAGTTCTGAGAAACGTCGAGATAGGCATATAACTCTGGGTGGTCAATAACATATTGATGTGATGGGTCCGAAAGGTCTGCTGGATCCTTCATGTCGGTCACATGGATGTTATAACCCACATCTTTCGCCTCCTGGAGAAGAAAATCCGCCCAGAAATCGGCCCATTCATTATCTCCGTTGTACTCATTCTGGATTGTCCACAGCACGTGATCGTACTTGGAGGCAACTTTAATCATCTTTCTTATGTACTTTTCCTGGAACTGGAGTACTACGGTCACATTGAGCTGAACGGTCCGCAAAAATGGATTGAGTTGGTGGCTAGGCATTATAGTCCAGACTTCCGGGATACCCGTTTCCTGGGAAGTATAGTTGACATTATTCTTGGGATTCCATGGATGTACGCTCCACGTTGGGGGCAGTGGTTCTGATATTCCATCCGGCTGACCCAAATCCGTATAATCGAAACCGTCCCAAATCTCGTTCTGAACGAAGATCTGATGGTCATAAGTCTCCTTGAGAAAGGTGTCCCAGCGGTCCCAGTATTCGTCATTCCATTCATTTAGGTCGTATTTGTCCCCGATCTTCTTAAAGGCATAAATCAATGTGGTACCCTCCGAATCCGGTCCCCATTCGCCCCCTTCGTTTCGATCGCTCATGGTATTGCGTATGTAATTGGCGCCAACAGATTTCATCAGGTTTAACTGGCCGGTGAGCTTGGTCCCGGTCCACTGGAAGATATTGTCCTCGTCAGACCCGCCCAAAAGCATAACGGGCTCTCCTTTATATTCCCAGTAAAACGGGTTTTTGGCATAAGGCTTCAGGGCCTGTCCCCATAGATTCACATGAATCAGCAAAATAGCCGCTGAGAAAAGAATAAAATGAACTTTGCCTTTCTTTACCGCGCTAACATGGTTATTTTTTGGTATAGGCAGTGTATGCATGGTCAGAAAATTATATCGTTTGTTATCTATAACTTTAACACCTTTCTTTTTTTAAGTTTCCACTCTTAAAATGTTTTCATCATCACTTAATTTTAAACATGTAGGCTTAGAATTTTTTATGTAATTCTTTGCTATAAAAAAAGTTGTCTTATTTCTCTTTGTCTATCTTCCATTGTCTATATGGAGTTGAGTATTGCGCACAACGGGAGTCTGCGCACAAACTCCGTTTCATGAGTTCAAATTAGTCATTTTATTATTTCTATCCTCAATAATCCCACCACTCATGCCTCACCGGCAATCTATTCAGCTCAGCCCTGTGCAACCTCCATGTTGGCATGAATTTATCTATTAGTGTTTTGTTAACATTACCGAATTGAATTATTCCTTTTTTCCAGATTCAAATTCCTTAAGATTGATCCCGCTTTTCAGTTTCCATTCAGTCAAACCATTGGCATTTCTCCCAAGTACTATACTTGCAGCAGTTGATGGACTTGAAAACAGGAAATCCTCAGGAAATTCTAATGTATCACCTTTTTGGACAATCGTTCCATCGCTAATCATTTCTTCTCTCATTTTGATGAAATTCGATGTCATAGAAGGAGCTGTTGAGGTGGCAGCTTTAGATCCCTTATGTACCAGGAATCCATCTGAAGTAAGTTCTCCCTGTGCATTTGCACCTCTTACAGCCTTGATGTAAAATGTCTCTTCGACTTGCCTTTGAGGGGATTTTATCTCTCTCTTTTCTTCAAATACTTTATGACCAAGAGTATTGATGAGAATCTTTACATTCTCAAGGAACTCCTCCATCTCTGCTCTTTCGGATTCTGCAATAGAAGACTGAGTAGGAGTAGTGGTATTATCAACCTGGTAGCGATTAACAGCTTTTGCTATCTCATACAATCTGTTTTCCAAGTACTTTATATGAGCTTTATTGAGGTTCTCATCTTTACTGATAAAGACTATAGCCTCGTTCCAGAAATCCTTTTGTTTTAGGTGTTGGGTTAATCTGTTAAATACAGTCTCAGCCTCACCAATATATACCAGATCTTTATTTGATTCATCCTTACCAAAGAGTAAATAGACACCAGGATTGGAAAGATCAGGCCTATCTGTACAGTCTTTGATTTTGATCCTGGGTATCTTATATGCTTTTCCTGTCCAGTTTGATATTTCACAGGTCATCCGACCGTTTGGATCTCCATCTATCAGGAACAGCTTAATTGTCTTACCAAAGCTTTTCATTTCCGAAGCTTATACTTCAGCCATTGATTATAAGTATACAATTTATGAATTAATCTTATATCAATATAGTTATTTCCTTGCTTCCATTAGTATCAAGAACCAGTAAATAGAAACTTATCTACTACTATCTCTTTAAGTGTTTAAATAAGGCCCGGAAATCAATTCTGTCATACAGTTGAGGGATATTATTGGATTGGAGGGATTGGGTTACAGAGGGCCCCCACCTTCTTTTACAGGGGATATAGTATCCAAGGATAACAAGATTGACCCGACAGAATAAGATTATGTAAATGGTGTAAAAAATTATATCACGTTTTGCCCCTTTAGATCCTGTCAATGGAACCGGATCTGAAGTGGATTTTATGCTGGGAAAATTCACTTCCCTGTAGAAGAAGATCCCCCATTTTATTACAGAAAAATCATACAACCAAATTCAGGATATTATTTGCCAAATGCATAAAGATGTTCCGATGTCCGAACATATAATTTGTTATCAACGACAGCTGGTGTTGCCATGATTATTTCATCCAGGTCATTTTTAGCTAATATTTTAAACTCACTACCTGACTCTAATACAGTAATTTTGCCATTTCGGGAAACAACGAATACTTTGCCACCTGCGGCAATAGGTGAGGATATATATGGACCGGATGCACCCAATCGTTCATGATAATCCAAAGTTCCATCTTCGGCGTTTACACATGATATTACGCCCCCATTTTTAATCATATACACGTGATCATCATAATATACTGGTGATGGAACTTCAGCAACACCTTTTATTACTTTCCACACTACATGAGTGGATGAGATATCGCCTTTTCCACCTGGTTTAATAGCTAAGAGTCCGTGTATAGCTATATAGCTTAATGCAAAATTCCTCCTTTTTTCCCATTCAATACTATCAAGAATGCCATCTTTATTAGCATCCCTCACCATATTCCAGTTTACTAAAAATTCTTCACCCATATCTCCTCGAATAACGTATATAAAATCCTGGGGAAACTCATCTTCAGTTATTTTTTTATCATTATTCATGTCATATTCATTCAACAGGCCAGAATAATCTGGTGTATCAACATGCTTTTCCGGATCACCTACTGCTGAAAATGTGCCTACATATAACACATTATTTCCTATTACAGGCGTACTTACCCCATCTGTATTCGTTGTAACCCACCAAATCAGTGAACCGTCCTCAATATTATAGGACTCAATAGCTCCGCATCGATAAATAATTATTTCATTTTCCCAGACCACCGGTGTTGAATATCCATCCGGACTAAAGATTGAGGGAGTATTTGGCAGATCTGTTTTCCACACAATGTTTCCATTAATGCAATCTAATGCCAAAAGATTTGGGCCATTACTATCATTGCAAAAATTTAGAATAACCATCCCATTTGTTACAATGGGGGAAGTCCCCATACCATGTCTTGTTTCAGGTATTGGCATTGGGTTATCCCAGATTTTTTTGCCATTAAAATCATAACAGATAATTCCATATGAACCAAAGTAGGCATATATCCTTTCACCATCCGTAGCCACTGTTGCATTTGCAGGATTGCTGATTGCATGGATTTTTTTCTCAATTTCATTTACGGATACATCCTGACTCCACAATAGATTACCGTTCTTCCTGTTAAAACATAGTGTCTTAAATACCATATCATCCTCAGTGAAACTAGTCAAGAAGATATAATTTCCCCAAATAGTGGGTGAAGAGTGACCAGGAGGTAATTCAATTTTCAATAAAACATTTTCTGCTGGTCCAAAATTTATTGGAGGATCTTGTTCCGTATCAGAAACACCAGAACTATTTGGACCACGGAATTGTGGCCAATTATCTTCAGGAGGAACACATTGGAAGTTGAAAATAACTAGTACTAAAACGATAAAGGTAGTAGAGTTAGTGGCTTTCATGGTCTGTTAGGTTAGTTTTTGGTTAACTGGGTTTCTATAAATAATAACATATTTTGAATCGAAATAATTCGTATGCTATCATCTTTATTTTATTTTTTTTTAGGTTATATAAATTACCTTTTATGACACTAAGTCTGATTTAAGGTTCAAGCTCGAAAAGTGCCGTTTAGTACCAATCGTAGCAGCATACTATCAACCACCTTAAATATTTGAGTTAATTGTCTAGGAAGACACAGGAGTGCCTCTTCTTTTATCGGGCATTTATCCAGTAGTGGATAACAGTATTCACACTACCGGTCACAGGTAATTGTTAGGAGGCTAATAGTTAAAAAGATCTAGTCACAACCCTATAAAGAAGGAAGGCGGATGGTTATACGATATGTGTGCTATGGTGTTATTTGAACATTATCAAGCTATATAATTTAGTTTATAATGTTGCATTTAGCTGCTATATGTGATAATATTTCATTTTACACAGCGAATAGTTTCTTTATGTATATTCTTTATTTGCTGTATAATATGTTGTATATTTATGTAATGTCGATATTGGCAGTAGAACAATATGTTAGAGCTACAGAGAGAATAACCAAAACCCTGGTGGTTTGAATGTGGGACTGTCCATTAG
>JBHOSY010000215.1:0-6377 GCA_042584165.1 Bacteroidota bacterium
ATTGAGGCAAAGTCGACTTTGGCATCTTTAACATCAATTCCATAATCTTTAGCGTGCTGAATATATTCGTAAACCTGGGCACTTTTCAACAAAGCTTTTGTAGGGATACATCCCCAATTCAGACAAATACCTCCCAGTTCTGCTTTTTCAATCACTGCTACTTTCATCCCCAGTTGAGACGCCCGGATTGCAGCGACATAACCTCCTGGTCCGCTGCCTATTATTAGTAAATCGTATGATGCCATGATATTATTAAATTAAGGAATGCAAATATAATGTAAATCGAAGGAGAATAAAATCGCGCACAACTCATATTATCAATATGCGTCTTCAAAAACTTCCATCTCACCATTACATCTATTCTCATACCAGAAATAGCAGTTTTTGTAAGCCCGGACTGCCGTAACAGATGACCATACAATGAGGAATATATAAACATACTTTACATATGGATTTTTCTTTCTAAAAAAGGCCAGGTCAATTAAATGAATTGAAAATAT
Source organism: Bacteroidota bacterium (assembly GCA_042584165.1). Classification (GTDB taxonomy): domain Bacteria; phylum Bacteroidota; class Bacteroidia; order Cytophagales; family Cyclobacteriaceae; genus JBHOSY01. The sequence continues at coordinate 501 of JBHOSY010000215.1, forward strand.
AACAAACACAAAATACAAAGGAGAAGTATATCTATCAAATGCTGAAGGTGGTATCCGGAAAACAGAACTCATGAAAAATATATAAAAATAAACTATGATCATATTAACGATAAAAAACTTATCTGTATGCCGACTATGGGAATAGTTCTTGATAAAATAAATCTGGATAATGAATAATAGAAGGACTATTGGTATTGTCGAAATCGCAGAGTTGATTGGTAATATCCATCTTGAAATTGATCCTAAAAATCCAGAAATATTATGCAAATACATATCCGGCCTCATATTAATGATGGGATTTGAAATTTGGTTTATCCTAAATTCAGTTCCCTCATTTTTAAACAAATACCATATGAGGATCAGCGATACTGATAGCAATAGAAATGCAGATAATTGCTTAACTGATTTTGGATGTATCACAAATAACCCCACTGATAGCCCCATTAAGATAAATACCCCGGCGTGCCGTGTCAAACAAAGGAAATATGATAGCAACACAAGACCTAATAAATAGTATCCATTGGTCTTTTCGGTAACCTTGAAAATTATGATTTGTATCAACAGAAAGAAAACCAAAAAGAGAGGTTCACTAAGTAAAAAATTGTGCATTAAAAGATTAGGTATGCTAATCACTACCAACAACCACGAGATGGTTCGCATCATCGGTTGATCTATAAGTTTCCTTATCAGGTAATTTGCTAGTAAAGCATTGATGAGAAACAGCATGATATAAAGAATAGGATAACTGATCCATTTCATCATAACCAAAAACAGAGGAAATAAGGGTGGTTTTGCTCCCAGGTAGTGGCTTTCAAATCCCTTGACTAATCCCTTTTGATAAAAGTCTGAAGCTATCTCGAGATAGAATTTCGAATCGTTTGTAATCCCGATACCACATTGAAGAGAAAAGATTAGAAGACATAATCCAATAAATAGTATAATCCACCAGGCCAGAGAATAGAGTAACTTACTATTTTTAAAAAAATATTTTTTCATTATTCTTACAAGAAACCATAATTTTAATGCTCTATTTGTTATAAAATAGAATTAAATCCAATTTATAAACATCTATAATATTATCATGAAATTACTCGAAGGAAAAACTGCAATTGTTACTGGAGCTAATCGGGGAATCGGGCGGGCTATTGCCCAGAAATGTGCTGCAGAAGGAGCCAATGTTGCATTTACAGACCTGTTTTATGACGACAATTCAAAATCACTTGAGTCTGAACTGAATAATCTTGGCGTTAAGTGCAAGGGATACGCTTCAGATGCCAGTGATTTTACTGATACTGAAAAGGTTATTAAACAGATCATAGAAGATTTCAACGCTATAGATATATTGGTAAACAATGCAGGTATAACCATGGACACCCTGTTAATGAGGATGACAGAAGAAATGTGGGATAAAGTAATATCTATTAACCTGAAATCCTGCTTCAATACGGTGAAAGCCATTACGCCTGTTTTCATGAAACAACGAAGTGGTTCGATTATTAATATGTCTTCTATTGTGGGAGTGAAGGGGAATGCCGGACAGGCCAATTATTCTGCTTCAAAAGCTGGTATTATAGGATTTACTAAATCAATTGCACTGGAACTTGGCTCAAGGGGAATTAGAAGCAATGCAATAGCTCCTGGATTTATTGAAACAGAAATGACAGCAAAACTGGATGAAAATACCCTGAAGACCTGGAGAGATGCTATCCCTTTGAAAAGAGGCGGCACCCCGGACGATGTAGCCAACTGCGTAGTTTTCCTGGCTTCCGATATGTCATCTTATATTTCAGGACAGGTGATTCAGGTGGACGGTGCTCTGCTTACCTAAAAAATTATAAACATAACGTGAATGATCAACAAACTGGTATTTGAAGTATCTCCAGCATATATTCTGCTGTGTGTGATAGCCGGTTTGTTATATGCCGTTCTTTTATATAACCGGCGAAATCCCTGGACCAAAAAAATATCAATGTTCCTGGGAATTCTCCGGTTTATCCTTGTTTTTGTACTTGCTTTCCTTCTGCTGGGTTTACTGCTCAGGCGAGTTCGCAATACTGAAATCAAACCTACTGCAGTGATCTCTGTCGACAATTCATCTTCAATCAATTTAGTCCACGACAGTTTAACAATACAGGAGATCCTTCAGAACACAAATCAATTAAAAGAATATCTTGAAGAGACTGGATTTGATGTGGAAGTTCGAAGTTTGTCTGAATCAGATGTTGAAATAACAGAAAGTATCAAATTTGACCATCCGAAGTCTGATTTATCCGAACTATTTCACAGTATCAGATCCGATTATGAAAACAGGAACCTTTCACTAATGGTCCTGATATCAGATGGGATCTATAACATTGGGACTTCTCCAGCTTTCAATATGCCTAATGTACCTATATACACAATTGGATTGGGCGACACTACTCGAAGAAAAGATATTGTGTTAAACCAGGTTTTCCACAATAAGATATCCTACCAGGGTAATAAATTCCCTGTAGTTGCAGAGATCCATAACTATGGATATAATGGCGATTCTGTAATCGTGGAAGTCATTAAGAGCAACCAGGTTCTAAAGAGCGATTATGTAAAATTTTCAAACGACAACGGATTAAGTGAGGTTCGACTGGATATTGAAGCCCAGGATTCAGGATTGCAACATTATGTAGTACGTACTGGTGCCTTACCTGGAGAATTCAATAGTGAAAACAATTTTGGACACGTTTATATCGACATCGTAGAGGGTCGTGAAAAGATTTTACTGCTGGCCGGAGCACCTCATCCTGATATAAAAGCGCTTAAAACTTCTATCGAGAAAAATGAGAACTATGAGGTAATATTATGCATCGCTGGAATTCATACATACAAGGAAGGATCTTATGACCTCGCAATAATGTATCAATTGCCTGATAGGAAAAGATCTCATCAGAGAGTATTTCAAAATATTATTACAAAAAAGATCCCTACACTTTTTATTGCAGGAACCCAAACCAACATAAATAATTTCAACAGGATAAATCCAGCTTTAATAATCAGGAATTTCAGGAATCAGCCTGATCGGATCACTCCAGCCATCAACAGGAACTTCAGGAATTTTAATTTAATGCAGGAACTTCAGGAACTGATCATTGATTACCCTCCCATTTATGCCCCTTATGGTAATTATGAATTGAAAGGTCAGGCAGATATTGTACTTTTCCAGAAGGTTGGGAATATTGTAACTACCCGTCCATTTATTACAATTAAGGAGGATGAAGATCAAAAATTCGCTGTGTTAACAGGGGAGGGATTCTGGCAATGGCCTTTGCAGGAATATGCAAAAAACCAACAACAGAGAGGTTTTGATGAAATAATCCAGAAGCTTGTACAATATTTGTCATCAAAAGAAGATAGAAGAAAGTTCAGGGTATACCCTGTCAAAAATGAATTCCAGGAAAACGAACGTGTCATATTTGAAGCTGAAATGTACAACGATATATATGAAAGGATATATGGATTTAATGTTGATCTTTCACTTAGCTCCGAATCAGGAGAAATATTTGAATATAATTTTGTTACAAGTGAAGCAAACAGCAGGTACGGAATCAGTGGGCTAAATGGAGGGATATATAATTACTCAGCCACGTCCAACTACAATAACCAGGATCATGCAGTCAATGGCGTATTTTCAGTGAAACCAATTCAATTGGAGAATCTGAAACTAATGGCTGATCACAATCTTTTAAAAGACATTTCATCGCGTTCTGGAGGAGAGTTTTTAACTTCGGATGAAATTGATTCAGGTGAACAACTATTTGCTGAGGTTAAAGCAAGAACCTTAATTAGCTCTTCAGAGGATCTTCTTCAGATTATACATGAAAAGTGGATATTCTTTGTATTACTAGGCCTGGCAACCCTGGAGTGGTTTTCCAGGAAATATCTCGGTGGATATTAAAACATATTTAACATGACAAAAAACAGAATAGCAGCAACTATTTTTTTTATCGCTGCAGTATCAAACCTTACAAGTCATATTCTGGATATTGATTGGCTGACGTACATCAGTAAACCTTTATTAATGGTTGCACTGGCTTATTACCTGATTCAATCCGTTCCATCCCAATTTCGGGGAAAAGTCTTTTATTTATCCCTGATAGCCCTGTTCTTTTCATGGCTTGGAGATATCCTGTTAATGTTATCTGGTAATGGCGCTGTTTTTTTTATGCTGGGTATTGGGGCATTCCTGCTGGCACAGGTCTCATATACGATCGATTTCCAATTCCTCAAAAGCAATTATACCAAAGGATTCCATTTCCTTTCAATCATCTGGGCATTGATTGTTATAATTTATTCTGTCAACATCTGGCTTGATTTAAGACATAACCTGGGAGATTTTTTTGTTCCTGTCCTGGCATATCTGATAGTAATTTCCCTGATGGCTATATCTGCAGGATCGCGGTATCGTAAAACACATACTGGAAGTTTTCTTTTATGTTATGCTGGTGCCCTTGTATTTATGATTTCTGATACACTGATTGCAATTAATAAATGGCACCACGCTATTGAAAATGAAAGATTGATCGTGATGGCAACTTATATCCTTGCGCAGTGGATGATTATAAATGGCATTATCATGCATCTTAAGATGCATGCAGCTAAAGAGGCCTGATTTTCCCGCTCCCGGAAGTTGCACTTCTAATGTTGGGATCACCTTTATAATATATACTTCCACTACCACTTATCCTGGCATCTATTTCCTTTTCGGCATGAATCCTGCATTTCCCTGAACCGCTTATTCTTATTTCATGTGAATCCGCTACAAGCTCTTCAGCATCAAGACTACCGGAACCACTGACAGTTGTACTTACATCCCGTACTTTTCCTCTCAGTTCCAAATCACCCGAGCCTGATATTCCCTGATCCAATTCATCCACGTTTATTTGCAAACGCATATCACCGGATCCACTAACAGATAGCTTCAGTCTGTCGCCTTCAATCGTATTTTTACCAAAGATCTTACCCGATCCACTTAATGAGATATAATCAATATCCCTGACCGATACATAAATATTTATCTTCCCACTAAAACCCTTCCACCAGTTGTTGTTCCCCGATTTGATAATTAATCGTCCATTTTTAACACTGGTTTCAATACGATCAAGAATATCCTCATCGCCCTCTAAGACGACTCTCTGTGATTCATTGGTTGTCAGGTATAAATCAGCGGATACTCCCAGTGAAATACCGGTAAAAGTATCTACATTACGAGTCTGTTTCTGGCTAAATGATGTAATTGAAAACGAACATAAAAAAACAGTAGCTGCGATTAAAAATAACTTTGTTTGCATGTCTTTATATTTTATACATAGTAAATTTTCCAATGAGAGGCATTCCAAACTTTCTGTGTTGTTTTTATAATCCAACCTATTGGATCACCATCAACCTTTTTCTTTATGCTGAAAGCTTTGGAACTTGTTACATTGATCTGCGACAAATCTTTTACTGTAACATAGACATTAATATCACTCTGATAATTTATCACTTGAGTTATCCAGTCCTTTAACCATTGATTCTGTCTGTACTGGATATTCAACAGGGTGTCTTTCATTTCATAAAATATCTGTTCAATTTCTTTTCCGGGGCCTTCAACAACAATTGAATTCACCTCACCCTCCACAAGGAATACATTATAAGGTACATCAATTTCCAATCGCTGGAAATCAGGCAACTCCATAACCCTGGTTTCAACAGGATCCTTTTTAATAATTGGTCTGAATTGTAATAAAAGCAATACAGAAATTGACAATATAATTAATGAAAAAAGCCTGGTTTCCCTCTTCATGATATCCAGTTTATATATATAGATGTCAAGATAAAGAGAAAGGTTGATGGTGATCCAATAGG
>JBHOSY010000216.1:0-6342 GCA_042584165.1 Bacteroidota bacterium
CCTTGATTCCTGCTGATTCTGGTGTTTCATTCTGACCAAAGTTTTTATATGCTACCATCGATTTACAGATATGAATCCCTCGATCATTGACCAGCGTAACTTTGAGTACATCACTACCAGCAGCATTCAGGATCTTTGAAATTGAATATCCCAGAAAATTATTTCGCAGATGCCCAAGGTGGAGCGGCTTGTTGGGAAATATTATGTGAGGTTTGATAAAGAACATAAAAAGCAGGTAAAGGAACTGGTTGCCAAAGGCACGCAAAAAGAAGAAGCTGAGAAAAGCACACCTATTCTTCTTGAAGCACAGGAAATGCTTAAACGATGGGAAAAAAAGGAAGAAGAGGTGATTCAACTATGGAAGCAGATGAACCAATGGGTTTACGCTGGATTTGATGCTACTTACCAAATGATTGGTGTTGACTTTGATAAAACACTTTTTGAATCAGAAACTTATCTGCTTGGCAGGGATATGGTGGATGAAGGACTTAATAAGGATGTTTTCTTTAAGAAGGAAGATGGATCCACATGGGCAGATCTTACTGAAGTAGGGCTTGATGAAAAACTCCTTCTCCGATCAGATGGGACATCTGTCTATATGACCCAGGACCTGGGAACTGCTGACCTCAAATACAGTATGTATCCCTTTGATGAATCGATTTATGTTGTTGGGAATGAACAGGATTATCATTTTGATGTCCTATTTAAATTGTTGAAGAAACTTGGCCGTGTTTATGCTGATGGATTGTATCATTTGAGTTATGGAATGGTTGATCTACCTTCAGGGAAAATGAAATCCAGGGAAGGTACAGTGGTGGATGCAGATGAACTGATGGATGAAATGATCGCTACCGCAAAAAAACATACGGTGGAGCTTGGGAAAATTGAAGAGTTCACCCTGGAACAAGCTGATAATTTATACAGGATACTCGCCTTAGGGGCACTGAAGTATTTTCTGCTTAAAATAGATCCGAAACGCCGAATGATGTTTAATCCGGAAGAATCAGTTCAATTCCAGGGCAATACCGGCCCATTTATACAGTATACCCACGCAAGGATCTCCTCAGTAATACGGAAAGCCAAGAAGGATGGGATTGAATTTCAGGAAAAATCATATAGTAAAATGGAATCACTCAAACAGGCTGAATCATTATTGGTAAATGTTCTGAGTGAGTATCCTGGCAAAGTGTTGGAAGCAGCCAGAGAACATGCCCCCTCAGTCATAGCCAATTATGTTTACGATCTTGCTAAGGAATTTAACCGATTTTATACCGAATTATCTATATTGAAAGAAAAAAACCTGTTGGTTAGAGACTTCAGAGTAGCATTGTCCTATTTGACGGCACTAACGATCAGAAAGGGAATGGATTTATTAGGTATTGAAGTACCTGAAAGAATGTAATTCTAACATTAATATTTGTATGATGAATCTTTTATCAGTTTTACTATTTGTCTTCTTTTTGGCTTGTTCAGGACCAAAGGCAAGAGAGATCAATCAGGAAATTCCAAAATCATTTCATGAATTTAAATTGCATGGAATAGATGGTCAGGAAGTAGATTTTGCAACTTTTAAAGGGAAAAAGGTTTTACTTGTAAATGTTGCTTCAAAATGTGGTTATACTCCACAATATGAAGACTTACAGAAGCTCCATGAGTTGTATGGATCCAAAGTAATCATATGTGGCTTTCCAGCCAATAATTTTGGGAAACAGGAACCAGGCAGCAACCTCGAAATCGCTGAATTCTGCACTGGCAATTATGGTGTAACATTTCGCATGTTCGAAAAAATATCTGTGAAAGGTGACGATATGCATCCATTGTATGTATGGTTGTCAAGCAAGGAATATAATGGCTGGAATGACAAAGCACCATCCTGGAATTTTAACAAGTACCTCGTAAATGAGAAAGGAGAACTTGTAAAACATTTTCAAAGTAAGGTTAAGCCTCTTTCTGAAGAAATTATTACTGAAATCAACAAATGATAGTTACATGTTATCTATAGGCATGAAGCTTGTTGTACCTTCGGGTTGTAATGCCTTAGAGGCTAAAATTGTATGCTCCTGATATTTTTTGGAACACATGGAGTTGTATTGTATGTATGAACTGTAATGATTTCATTGATTAATAGTTTTGGCGTTCATAAAATCGGAGTAAAATCAATTTGAAAAGCAGTAATTTTAGTAGTTGGCTTGAAGCTGCAAGGCTCAGAACCCTACCACTTGCTCTGGCCAGCATTATCACAGGATCTTTTATGGCAGCCTCAAAAGGCCAGTATGATTGGATTGTATTTGGTTTCAGTGTGATAACCACTGTTTTATTACAGGTCCTGTCCAACTTTGCTAACGATTATGGCGACTATCAACACGGTGCTGATAGTGATGAACGAAAAGGGCCATCCAGAGCAGTTCAAAGTGGAATGATCTCTCCAGGAGTGATGAAGAAAGGGATTATTATCACCATGGCGCTTGCCTTCATATCCGGGATAGTATTATTACTATATTCATTAGAATTTAAAGGAACCAATTTTTGGGTTTTTCTATTAATTGGAATGGCTGCAATCATGGCCGCGTTATTCTATACTATGGGAAAGAAGCCTTATGGATATGCTGGCCTTGGAGATTTATTTGTATTGATCTTTTTTGGCCTGGTGGGTGTTCTGGGTACATTCTACCTATATACAGGTTATATTAATTGGCCACAAATACTACCTTCCATGAGTATGGGATGTTTTGCTACTGCTGTGTTGAATGTAAATAACATCCGTGATATCAAATCGGATCAAATTGCAGGTAAGATGTCAATTCCTGTACGAATAGGTCGTGACAAAGCCATTATTTACCATTGGATGCTTATGGTATTCGGGAGTGTTTGTGCAGGTATTTATACGCTTGTTGAATATTATAGTAATTGGCAATGGATATTTCTCTTGGCAATTCCTTTCCTTTTTCTTACAGCAATTGGAGTCACAAGGAATTCGGAACCTCGGAAATTAGATCCTTATTTGAAGCGCACAGCACTATCTGTATTGTTGTTTGCTTTGATGTTCGGATTGGGATTGATTTTGTAACAGGTATTCTGAATTTATCAACCATTCCTGACTTTTAAGTAATTCTGGGAATGAGTTATGTCTCGATATTATTTGGGGCGAATGTAATCTTGTAATATCCGGGTATTTACATGTTAATTATTGCAGATAATTAAGTTTAATTTTTTACTTTTGCAGGATATCCTTTAAAATCAAAAGTTCATCTACTTCAATTTCATAAAAACACAAGAAAGCTTTGGCGACGAAAAAGAATATCAAGATTAACTGTGCTCTATGTTCAGGAAGGCATCAATCGTTGTTCTCCGATCTTTCAAACGACGAATTAGAATCCCTCAGCCTGCATAAATCCTGCATCTTATATAAAAAAGGACAAACATTATATTACGAAGGAACAAGACCAATGGGATTGTTTTGTATCAATTCCGGGAAGGTAAAAGTTTTTAAAATTACATCAGATGGGAAAGAGCAAATTCTATATCTGGCAAAACCAGGAGATTTTCTTGGATACAAAGCATTGATTGGTGAAGAGTTCTATACGGCATCAGCCACAGTAATTGAAGAAGGAGCAATATGTTATATTCCCAAGGCTGATTTTCTAAGTATCCTGAATAACAATCCCGCTTTCTTTAGGAGGATGATGAGTAAGCTATGTGAAGATCTTGGAATTATGGAACAAAAGCTTGTTACCATTGCACAAAAATCAGTCAGGGAAAGACTTGCAGCAACACTGCTAATGCTTAAGGAATCCTATGGCATGGAGGGGGAAGAAAGCACCTTGATTGACATCGCTTTAAGCCGAGAAGATCTGGCAAATATTATTGGAACAGCAACTGAAACAGTTATCAGATTACTTTCTGAATTCAAGAATCAGGAGCTAATATCGTTACAGGGTAAAAAAATAAAAGTTCTCGATCCACAGGGACTTGTAAAAGAAGCAGATTTTTATAACAGTTAGGATATCTTTTTCATAACTAGCTCATTTAGAGTACGTGACATAAATCATATTTTGCTCTGATTGCAGTCATTCCAAATTTTTCCCATTTTTTGGTTTTTTGTATTGAGGGATACGTATATCCTTTTTAAGGCACAACAACGTACCAAAAATGAAGAAAATCCTTGTTCCAACCGATTTTTCAGAGCAAGCAGGATTTGCTCTGGATTTCGCCATACAAATCGCCAATAGTGGTATAGCAGAGATCATTCTGCTAACTGTGGTTGATTATCCTGGTGGCATGTCTTCAGTCTGGGGAGGTGGTGTGAATGTAATAGGTGGGGCTGAACCACCTATGGAAAATGTTGACGAGATATTTGCTAATAACCTGATTGAAAAGGCAAAAGAAGATCTGGATTCCATTGTTAACTCAAAGAAAGTATCGGGAGTCACTATTATACCGAAGGTGCAGATTGGTAATCCATATATCAGTATATCTGAAGAAATAGAAGATAGTCATATTGATCTGGTTATAATTGGTTCTAAAGGGAGTGCTGGCCTGGAGGAGATTCTAATTGGATCAAATACTGAGAAAGTGGTTCGACATGCAAAATGTCCTGTTTTAACCATAAAGAGACAGAGAAATATTGAAGAAATAGAGGATATAGTATTTGCATCTAATTTTGAAGGGGATCAATCATTTGTTGTGAATGAATTGAAAAAGATCCAAAAACTACTTATGGGGAAACTACATCTGGTGAAGATAAATACTCCAAATAATTTTGAGGCAAGTCGGCCAACCACGGAGTTAATGAAGGGATTTGCTGAGAAGTACAACCTGGATAATTATACACTTAATATCTACAACGATTTTATTGAAGAAGATGGAATAATTTATTTCGCACAGGATATTGATGCGGATATGATAGCCCTTGCCACACATGGGAGATCTGGATTAATGCATCTTTTGAGTGGAAGTATTGCTGAAGACATAGTGAATCATGCAAAACGTCCAGTCTGGACTTGTAGATTAAAACACGAAAAGTAGGAGATGGCTAAAATTTTGGTTGCACTGGAGGAGGATTCAACATTTTCAAGAGATCTGGTTAATGTTGCAGGAGAATTATTCAGTGACTTGAAAGAGCAATTGTTTGTTGCTTTACTGATTAAAGATTTGGCATATACTTCCAAAATCAGCAATTATGTTGGTGAGGCTGCCATGGCTGATTGTTTGCCTGAAGTCCCGGGATTACTTACAGAAGAAGACAAAAAGAAGACAGAAGTCATATCTGACTTTGAAAAAGCCGCTAAACTCTCCGGTGTACATTATCAAATATACAATGACTTTAAACTTACGGCATACGAATTGGTGAAGCAAAGCACCTACGCAGATCTCATGATATTAAGTTATCATATTTTCTATGATCACGTCTCTGGGAAACCTGATACTTCTCTGCTGTATATGATCCTGAAAAACAGTAGATGTCCTGTAATGATCATACCTAACGGGATTGACCATGTTAAGAATATAATTTTTACTTATGATGGGAAAGAGTCTTCAGTTTTTGCAATAAGAGCATTTAACAGTCTTTTTGCAAATTTTCTCCGTGATCGGGTTGTTACTATTCTTACTGTGAGTCCAAACAAAGAAGAAGAAATAAAAAACGAGAAATTCCTGTTGGAGTTTGTAAAACAGCACTACACGAATGTGGGACTTCAACTACTTACAGGAACCAGCACTTCTAAAGAGATACTGAACTTCGCTGCCAATGTCGAGGATCCGTTGGTGATTATGGGGGCGTATGGCCGAAGCATAATATCAAATCTGATTATACCAAGTGTTGCAAAAAGAATCATTCAGCAGCGTAAAACACCTCTGTTTATAGCACACAGATAATATTCTTATGTTAATTTTTCCTTCTGAAAGTGTGCAGGGTAACTATTACCACATGAACAATTTTTTATATTGATGATTTAAATGCAGTAAATCTGATCCTATCTGATTATTAAATTCACTTTATTCCGCCTGCCGGAGATAAGTGTATCCACCATTTCACCTTCCCCAAAATTATTCAATTTCCCCTTTTCGGCCCTTATAAAGTACGGTAATGGTTCTAATTCTTTAAACAGGACTTTCCCTTTTTTATCGGTTGTTTGAGGTTCAGAGATCGGATTTGTTCCATTTTCATAATTTGCCCGGTCGCCAAATAACTGGACTTCACAACCTTGAACAATGTTTCCAAGCCTGTTTCGGATTGTAATCTCTAAAGATGTTTTAAGGATTCCCTGATTCGGGTTATAGAATCCAAGAAAAAACAGGGAAGAGATACCTAATAACATGAATATCTTTTTCATAATAATGAGT
>JBHOSY010000217.1:0-6227 GCA_042584165.1 Bacteroidota bacterium
AACCAGAAAGGTGCGCCAAGGGAAATGGCCAGGGCCGTGACGAGATATCCAAAGATGTTCCTCCAGAAATAATTCCACTTATAAAATCCTTTCCTTAAAATCACTGTCCCATTTTCAAAGACTGTTTTACCCCTTAGGATATTTTTCTTTATCAGGGTTCTATAGGTCGTTTTATAATCTACATTGGGAGGGACTATTGCATAAATGTATTTATTACATTTTCGTTGCAGGAATATCTGTCTTGTCTCTTCCGGATTTTTAATCGATTTTTCCTTTTTGATTGTTTTCAGTGAATTCGGCAGTGTCCATCCTGCACCCAGAATTTTGTTGGCATCTTCGATGTCAGACATCAATTCTTTTTTCACAAGGAGCAAGGAATCCAGTTTTTTATTTAAATCCCGGACTTCTTTTTTATTCGTCTTTGTGGTATCAGGGGTAACAGGGTTATTTTCAACATATGCGGTAGCCAGTTGCACCATCTGTTCCCTGGCCTTTTTGTCCTTTGAGAGTTTACCAGCTATTTCAAAGGTACTCGCATTAAAGAGTACGGCTATTACAAATCCAATTACTATCAAAATGACCTGGTTATTTCGCTTAAACCATCCCCTCGTTCGTTCCATGGTATTATCAAACCATTGTTCGAGCAGGAGCTGGAACTTTTGCAGATCACCCTGGGATTCATCCAGAAATGACTGAAGTAACTGCCCTGTTTCGGTTTTATTATATTCTATTCCGGAATTACCGGCAATGGAAGTCAGGGTGTTTTTGATTTTATCAAGATCATTCTGTCCATTCCCGTTTTTTTTCAGCATCTGTATAAGCGTTCTTGCGAAGGTATTTGGGGTTATATAGGAAGGTTTTGAAAATCGCTTACCTGAGGCAAGGTATTTGATCAAAGGTTGTGCATAAAAGTTATCCGAAATGATCTGATCTTTAGTTCCTGACTCATTGTCCGATCCTTTTTTCCCGGAGGATCTATTATGTTCATCCTCCAGCATTCGCCTGATGGCACCCTTAAGATCTCTGGCCCTAAGTCCGAAAATAGTGGTTATGAGTTCACTCACAATGCTTGCCAGCAGACTGTACAATAAATAGATGAATATGAGTCCGATCACTACATCGAGTACTACTGAATTAAACATGGTTTATTGATTTAGAAGTGAGAAAATATAGTTCTTTGTTGATTGACCGTAGATCCCATCCACCGTTAATCCATCCCGGGTGGATTGTAATTTTTTCAGGGTCTTTTCCGTAGCGTCACCAAAAATACCATCAGCTATACCACAGTTAAATCCAAGGTGATTCAGGATCTGTTGCAGGGATTTAACTTTGTTCCCGTTATCTCCATTTTTGAATACTCCGTCCGGAATTTCCAGCTTTTTACGCGCAGGACCTATACGCCTGAATCCCAATATGGTGTCAGCAGGATAAGCAGCTATGGATACCTGGTCACCCTGGTTTCCTCCGAGGGTAAATACGCGTGAACCATCTTCTGAATAACCGAGAAAGAAACCTACATGTCCTTTCCATGATTCCAGGCTTTCACGCCAGAAAACAACTACATCCCCGGGCTGTGGATTATCCGCTTTTTCTCCGGCAAGCAGCCAGGATCGTGCATTGGCCTTACCACTTCCTTTTTTCCTGGCATGGCCAACCACGAAATTGGCGAAGAAACTGCACCAGGGGGTTTTATCCTCATTCACCCAGTCGAACCCAGCTTTTTTGGCATATTGCAGGATCCTGGGATTGTCACCCGGCACCAGTTCTTTTTCGCCCAGCTCTTTGAAGGCAATCTGAAGAAATTTATCCATGATTTGTTGGTTAAGTTATTACAGGAAAAAACAGTTATGTGTTTATAATTGATAAATGATTAATCATCCTCTTTGATTATTTCAGTGAAATATCATGTTCCTCCAACATACCCCTGATCAATTTTTTCAGCTTCTTCATCAGGAAACCTTTTAATAAGGGAGGAAAGAAAGCGATAAATCCGCTTACGATTATGGCCAGGTATAGTATCAACTGGAACAGGAATAATTCCGTTCTGGCAATGGTAATGCACCACCATTCAGTCTCATGCACATGAGATTTACATAAACATTTAATATTTGCCCAGCCACAATCGAGGAATATACCCACAATGGCAATGGCTGCCAGTAATAGAAATACAAGAAGGGCCACAAGATTCATTTTCAACTCTTTGTTGAACAACTTAAGACAAAGCCTGCTTAATCGTTTGCTTAGCTTATTCAGCGTTGTCTTGTAGTCTTTCCTGGAATATTCAGGCCAGGGATCCAGCCTGTTTTTTTCATCTTCTAATTCTTTCATCAGGGGTATGACTGAGAAATATTTCTCATCTGTTTTGAGATCCTTTTCATAATACCTGTCATTACTGCCCATGATTTGCCTGTTATTCCCCTGGAGGATGATGTTGTCAACAAAATCATTTTCAGGAATAACAAAATACTTCTTCAGGAATGCCTGGCAGTTAAATCGTCCAAGCCAGTAATCATGCTGCCTGAATTTCTGATCAAAAAATCCTCCGAATCCGCCAAAAAACCCGCAGGCAATTGCATTATCTGCTCTTTTTTTATCTTTTCGCTTTCTGACCGGAGCGATCATAAACCGGTTGAAAACATTTTTATGCGCTGTGAATATCAATTCTCGTGGCTTAAACAGCGCCTGTCCACGAATGGCGGAAATCAACGGTAGAATGATCTTCGTCAGCGCTAAATTTTTTGGTGTCGGGTTTTCTTTATACTCCAATCGATTTGGAAAAGGATCGATGAGTATAATGGCTTTGTTTATGTTTACATCTGCATATGCTTTAACCAGTTCCTTGCTGTAACTATCTTTTTTATCCTTATCCTCTAATTTATTAATGATCATTAAACCCTCTTCCAGCAATTTTTCCACCCGGAGTTCCTTATCAGCCTGAATTTTCTGTTCAACGACAGTTTTATCCTTTGGGGCATAAAGTGCAGCCCGTGCCAGTTCAAGGGGTTCATTGTTTAAAACCCCGCCATCTACGGCTACAAATGAATAGCTTTCAAATTTTTCCCTGATCTTAAGGAATGGAGAATAATCTTTATTATCCTTATTAAACCGGGTACTATAATATTCCGGATCGCGGTGTATCAGACGCGCTGAAAGCCCGACAGGGAATGCCCCGGTGGCTTTAGCTGATTCTTTAATTTCTTCCCAATCTCCCTCATCAAGCGTCTCATTGATTTCCTTATAGAGATAGTCTGCATGCTCCCGCATACCAAAGCTGAATCCTGTTAATCCTTCAAGATCGAATTCGTATGGGATTCCCCTGAGATTTGTTAATGTCAGAAACAACTTGAGTTTCTTATGTATGTATTCCGGTCTTTTTGTCCAGGGTTTTCCATGATCCTTACTTATCAGTTCTCCATCTGCGATTTCATCAATAGGGGTAGAATCCAGCAGTGACCGAATCCCCGGAGAATCTTTTCCAAGATCCGTCATATTTAACAACTTGCTTATATCTATTTCATCTACCCAGGTTCGTTCAATGGGAGATTTATCTTCAGGTTTAATATCCGGTGATTTAACCCGTTTATTGATTTCTCTGTTCCCTACTGAAACCTGTTCGATTACCTTGGCAAACATACCTGCTGTCATTCCTCCCGCCGATGCCCCTGTCAATACACGTATCCTGACTTTATGATAAGGAACGGTCCTGTCTTTTTCCGGAAGACTTTCTTCCTGTTTTTTCTTTTTTTCCCATGAATCAAGCGCTTCCAGCAGAAAATCAATGACACCTGCTGTATATGCTCCGGCTGATACTGCACCGGCCATGACCAGGGCAATATCAAACACATTATCCTGAAGTATCTGATCTTGCTTAAGTGATTTCAGTTCCTGGATAATGCTGTCGATATTCGGTTTTAGATATCTTTCCATAATAGCATAATTGGATTATTTCTAACTAAAATTTCTTTCAACAAATTGATAGGCATTTTCAATGCAGAATTTATGAACCAGTTCTTCCGGGCTGTGATTATTCAAGAAATACCGAGTCCTGTTTTGTCCTGTAAATCCTTTTAATACTTCAAGCAACAGGTTCTTGTAATCATCGAAATATTCTGCTGTCGCAAAGGTATTGACCGGGTCAATAAATCCGTCGAAATCCGTACCGATTGTCAGGCAATCCCAGATTTTCTCTGGTTTTGATGGGAAAGCGCGTCCACCCACTTCTGCGAATGCAAGGATATTTTTTGTTATCAGCCATGCCCACTGCCTTTTACTCTCGATCTTTTTCCCGGGTGAGAGCCCGAGAATACGCTGATCGAAGCTGATTCCTATCAAACCCCCTGTTTTAACAACCATAGCAACATCTTCGTCACACAAATTGATGCCCCAGGTATAGAAACCATCCTCGAATGAATCATCCTTTTCCCAGCCTTGTTTTCCCTGGATAATCAAATCTTTCAGTTTTTTCCGGTTCGCATAACCGCCATGACTGGCTATGACAGGGATCCATTCCTGTTCCTTTTTATAATTTGCTTCGAGAATTTCATAGTATTCCTGGCGTGATGAAGCTGACATGTGCTTAACATCGATAAGTACTCTTCGCCCTTTTGATGGATCATGGGAATAATCATCCTTTAGTGAAAGCAATTCCCTGATGGCCACTTTCCCATTATCTTTCAAAGGACCGTTCATCCCAGGTTCCTGATCTGTGATTTCCTGCATGATCTGTGGCAGGCTTTTAGCATGTCCTGAAAGATTATTATTGAAATGGTGTGATAAGGTCACAAAAAAGAAGTGATTCCTTTTCAACCAGCGAATACGCTTTTTAAGTACAGCGCGTGAAACAGCTCTTAATTTAGTTTGTTTATTATCCTTATTTCGTTCCTGGGCCAGCATACCCATCCCTTCTATCGTCAGTACTACAGCGATTTTTTCCTCATCATCGATCACACTGTCAAGTTCATTGCCATTTGTTATTACTGAATATTTTCTGGTACCTGGAGGAGCTTCGTCGACACTGTCCATGTACATTTTATGTTCCAATTTCAATTCACAGAAGTAGTCGTAATATTTCTTCTTTTTATCAGGATTGTTTTCTTTACAGACTGTTTCATAGCCTTTTTCGTCGGTTCTATCACCTTGAATAAAATTGATCCGTTCTCTGGGAAATTTCATTAGCAGCTTCTGCACTGTATCCCTGACCCAACCTTCCCGGTTGAGGGTTCGAGCGAGTAGACGATTTGATCTATACAGTATTATACCTGCTACGCGTCCAAGGAACTTATTCTTCAGCAATTTTTCAACAGCATAGCGAACTACCTCAGCATCTATATTTGTCCTGTCATTACCCATAAAAAAGCCTGTTTCAGGGGGGTACAGGGAAGCAAATACAAGGCGTACGTTAGCCCGGCTGCATGTGGCTAAATCACTCTGGGGGTACGAGGTGAGAAATTGTTTGAAACCTTTTTTCTTTTGCTTTTTCAATATCTTCAATGATTTCTCGGGGATATTGTAAAGGTTAAACCTGGATGTCCCAAAATCCTTTGTGTGTCTTAAATGATTGAATGGGATCATGGAGGGATGGCAGTGTAGATCGGAATACATACTTATAGAAGTTGGTTGGTTGATTATTCGATTATTCGATTATTCGGTCGTTTGATTAATTGGCCTGAAATAAGACAAGCTCACTTCAGGGTTGGTTGGTTGATCTGCAATAAACGCAGGAGTGCTGTTATCATGATAAAAACTCATGAGAAACAGATAAATAATCCAAACAGGATTATAGTATGCTGGCTCTATTCTTCTCACCCGAAAGTTTTCCATCTTCACACCGAGCCCTAAATCTCGAATGATGAAATGGGTATACTCCATTCCTGAGAAGTTAAATTATTCTCTGTTCGTTATGTTGGTTGATAATAAGACAGGCTTTTCTATATCACAGCTAAATTTTACCTTTCCAGCCTGGCAAACCTGATTTCATGTATTATGAAATGTAAGAAATTCATATGTCATTGTCAATGAATATGTTAGGAAAAATCCAAACTCCTTAATCCAAGGCCATGGACTACCTTTTCGCAATCCATTTTCCATATTTCCTGCGTGTTTTTAAGAAGGAATAATAGAACTGCTCCACGATAATTTGCATTATCCGATCTTTGTTGGAAATTCTGCAGTATGGAACCACGCCACGGTTGATCCCTGAAACTTAAATCTGTAAACTTATTTTAGGA
>JBHOSY010000218.1:0-6221 GCA_042584165.1 Bacteroidota bacterium
TAGTTCCTGGCATTGACATTACCAGATCCATTTAATTCAATTCCCAATTTATTCAAAACCCCATCATGTTCGGGATGCTTGAATCCAACAGCTAAAAGAACCAGGTCACAAGGGATTTCCCTTTCTGAGTCTTTTACTTCAATAAATGTTGGCTTTCCACCTTTTTCAGGTGTATTCCATTCTATATCGACAAGACGTAATGCTTTAACATTTCCTTTCTCATCACCAATCAATTCTTTAGTCAGCATCGACCAATGACGCTCACATCCTTCTTCATGTGATGATGATGTTTGAAGTATCATCGGCCATTGAGGCCATGGATTATTTTCACTTCTTGCATCAGGCGGTTTAGGTAATAATTCAAGCTGTGTTATCGATTTCGCCCCATGCCGGTTTGATGTACCAACACAATCAGAGCCAGTATCACCACCGCCAATTACTATAACTTGTTTATCAGTGGCCATAATTTCCTCACTTCGATTAATCCTATCCCCCGCCACTCTTTTGTTCTGCTGGGTAAGAAAATCCATGGCAAAATATATTCCATTCAGATCTCTCCCGGGTATCTCCAGATCCATTGGATCAGTAGATCCACCACATAAAACCAGGGCATCAATCTCTTCAAGTAATTCCCAGGCATCAATATTCCCTCCGATTTCTGCATCACACTTGAAAACAATCCCTTCTTCCTCCATAAGCTTAATTCTTCTTTCGACAATCCATTTCTCAAGTTTGAAATCCGGTATTCCAAATCGAAGTAAACCCCCTGGATGTTCATCCCGTTCGTATACAGTTACCCAGTGTCCTGATTTATTCAACTGTGCTGCTGCAGCCAAACCTGCTGGTCCAGATCCCACAACAGCTGCTTTTTTACCAGTTCTTGTTGAAGGAGGATTTGGCTTTATGAGGTTAAGTTCGTATGCTTTTTCAATTATGGTCTTCTCGATATGTTCAATGGTAACTGGTGGCTTATTTATACCTAAAACACATGATGTTTCACACGGTGCAGGGCAAATTCTTCCTGTAAATTCCGGGAAATTGTTGGTAGAGGAAAGGATGTAATAGGCGCGTTCCCAATCCTTCTGATACACAGCATCATTAAATTCAGGTATTATATTTCCCAGAGGACAGCCGCTATGACAAAATGGAATACCACAATCCATGCAACGAGCTGCCTGATTGAATGTTTTTTCATCAGGAAACTCGAGATATAATTCATTATAGTCCTTAATCCTGTCTTTAGGGTTTTTTAACTTTGGTAGTTCTCTGTTAAAATCCAGAAATCCTGTAGGTTTTCCCATCTTGATAGGCTATTAGATTGCTACTTGTACTTTAGCTTTATTCTTTAACAATACTGCCTTATAATCACGAGGCATAACTTTCACGAAATATTTTACTACTTCCTCGAAATTCTCTAGAATATTTTTAGCCACATTGCTCTTGGTATATTTTAAATGATTATTGATTAATCTTTGTAATCGTAGTAGATCTTCATCCTCAAGTGGATCAAAATCGACCATTTCCTGATTACAGTTCTTTAGAAATACACCCTCGTTGTCATAAACATAGGCGGTTCCACCGCTCATCCCTGCAGCGAAATTCCTCCCGGTCGGACCTAATATTACTGCATATCCTCCGGTCATATATTCACAACCATGGTCACCAATTCCTTCAACCACAGCCGTCACACCCGAATTTCTAACACAAAAACGTTCTCCAGCCATTCCCCTGATATAAGCTTCACCCGATGTAGCACCATAGAAGGCAACGTTACCAATAACTATATTACTGGACGGATCAAATTTTGCTTCCCTGTCCGGGTATATTATAACCTTTGCTCCTGATAGTCCTTTACAGAAATAATCATTTGCCTCACCCTCCAGTTCAAGCTTAATTCCTTTAGTACTGAAGGCAGCAAAACTTTGTCCGGCTGATCCGCGGAATTTAAAATGCAGTGTGTCTTCAGGCAATCCAACACTGCCAAACTTTTTAGAGATTTCATTTGAGAGCATTGCACCAACAGTTCGATCCGTATTCCTTATATCGTAACTTTCATTAACAGGTTCAGCTTTGGTCAATGCCGGTTTTGCGGCCTCGATTAGTTTCCAATCAAGTATATCCTGAATTTCATAATCCTGTTCCTGTGTTTTATACAATCCAACCGAAGGATCGGCTTCAATCTTAGAAATTATCGGACCGAAATCAAGGGCTTTTAGCTTCCAGAATTCAAGATCTTCCCGTACCCGTAAAATATCTGCCTGCCCTACCATTTCATCCACGGTACGGAATCCGAGTTCTGCCATAATTTCCCGTAATTCTTCAGCCAGGAAGCTAAAATAATTTACTACCCATTCGGCTTTCCCATTGAATTCCTTTCGTAATTCCTTTCGTTGTGTGGCTATTCCAACAGGACATGTATTGAGATGACACTTTCTCATGAGAATACATCCTTCGATTACCAGGGCCGCTGTGGATATTCCCCATTCCTCCGCTCCCAATAGGGTAGCTATTGCCAAATCACGCGCCGTTCTAATCTGACCATCTACCTGTACCGTTATTCGGCTTCTCAGGTCATTCATCACAAGTGTCTGGTGTGTTTCAGCAAGTCCTAATTCCCATGGTAAACCTGCATGTCTTATTGAACTTATCGGAGATGCACCCGTTCCACCATCATATCCCGAAATAAGGACTGCATCTGCTTTTCCTTTTGCTACCCCTGCAGCAATGGTTCCTACTCCTATTTCTGATACCAGTTTTACATTTATCCGGGCTTCCCTGTTAGCGTTCTTAAGATCGAAGATTAACTGTGCTAAATCTTCAATTGAATAAATATCATGGTGGGGGGGAGGGGATATCAATCCGACACCTGGGGTTGAATGACGAACCCGACCGATCCAATCATCAACTTTGTGACCCGGTAATTGTCCACCTTCTCCGGGCTTGGCACCCTGGGCTATTTTTATCTGAAGCTCGTTTGCATTTGTAAGATAATTGCTGGTTACGCCAAAACGGCCTGATGCCACTTGTTTTATTGCAGAGCGTTCCCAATCCCCATTCTTTTTCTTTTTAAATCTGGATTCATCTTCACCACCTTCACCACTATTACTTTTCCCTCCAAGCCTGTTCATTGCAATAGCCAATGTGCTGTGGGCTTCGTGGGATATCGATCCAAATGACATTGCACCGGTTGCAAATCGTTTATATATGTTTTCCTTAAGTTCTACTTCCTCAATTGGAACTGGTTCTCTATTGCTGAATTCGAATAAACTCCTGAGTGTAATGGCCTGTTTGGATTGTTCATTAATCAGATTGGCAAATTCTTTGTAAGCGTTATAATCGTTATTTCTTGCAGACTGCTGGAGAAGTTGTATGGTATCGGGATTGAATAAATGTGATTCTCCTCTCCTTTTCCACTGGTAAATACCACCAACTGCCAATTCACTGTATCGCGAAGGTTTATCTGGATAGGCAAATGCATGTCTTGTAAGTATTTCTTTTCCAATACCCTTAAAGCCCAATCCGTCAATACGACTTGCAGTACCATTGAAGCATCTCTCAATTACCTTTGATCCAATACCAACAGCCTCAAATATCTGTGCTCCATGATATGATTGAAGTGTGGATATCCCCATTTTACTGAAGATTTTCAATAATCCGGAGCCAATAGCTTCAATATAATTCTCCTCAGCTTTCTCAGGGGATATTTCCTTTTCTACTAATTTACTTTCCCTGAGCCGATCTATTGTCTCGAATGCCATATATGGATTTATGGCGTTGGCACCATATCCAAATACCGTGGCAAAATGGTGTGTTTCCCATATGTCACCTGCTTCAATAATTAAACCGGCTCTTACCCTTCTACCATTTCTAACAAGATGATGATGTATGGCACCAACCGCCATCAGGGATGGAATCGGGGCAAATTCACTACTTGTTTCTCTATCAGTAATAATCAGAATATTAGCTCCATCCCGAATAATTTTTTCGTCGGCATCTGCGCATATTCGATCAAGTGCTTTTTCTAAAGCCTCTGGACCATCTGAGGCCTTAAATGTGGCATCTATTGAATGGATTCTGAAATTCGTGTGTTTCAGACAACGGATTTTTTCCATGTCCGAATTGGATACAACAGGTTGTGGCAGGTATATCTGTTTGGCATGTAATGGGGTTTCAGCTAATATATTCCATGTTCGTCCCAGGCTCGTAAATAATGACATAACCAGCCTTTCTCTAATCGGATCAATCGGTGGATTACTGACCTGCGCAAAAAGTTGTTTGAAGTAACTCGATAAATGTTGACTATGCTTTGATAAGATGGCCAGCGGAGAATCCATTCCCATTGAACCAATCGGTTCTTTACCATCTTCTATCATTGGAGTAAGTATAATACGTAGATCTTCGAATGTGAATCCGAATACCTTTTGTTTATCTAAAAGCTCGTTGTCATCAATTTCATATTCATTATCAGATATATCCTGTATTTCATTAATGTCGATTTCATTGTATTTGATCCATTCCCCATATGGTTTTTGAGAGCATATTTCTGCCTTTAATTCTTCATCGCTAACGATTCTCCCTTTTTCAAGGTCAGCAATAAACATCCGCCCCGGCTGTAGTCTACCCTTCATTACAACTTTTGACTGATCTACCGGAAGAGCTCCGGCTTCAGATGCCATAACTACAAGGCCATCCTCAGTCAAACAATATCTTGATGGTCGGAGTCCATTCCTGTCCAGCGTGGCACCTACAATATTCCCATCGGTAAAGCAGATAGAAGCAGGTCCATCCCATGGCTCCATTAAGGCTGCATGATACTGGTAAAATTCTCTTCGGACTTCATCCATCTCATAATGTTCCTCCCACGCCTCAGGAATAAGCATCATCATCACATGTGGTAATGATCTGCCTCCCATTACAAGTAACTCAATAACCGCATCCAGGTTAGCAGAATCAGAATGTGTGAAATCACATATAGGAAGCATCATCTCAATTTCCTGCTTGGTAAAAAGTGTGGTCTCAAGCAAAGTCTGATTAGAAAGCATCCAGTTTACGTTTCCCTTTATGGTATTTATTTCTCCATTGTGAGAGATATATCTGAATGGATGAGCAAGTTTCCAATTCGGGAAAGTATTTGTTGAAAATCTTGAATGTATCAGCGCAAAAGCTGAATTAACTTTTGGATCAAAAAGATCCGGATAATATGAACGTAATTGGAAGGTCGTTAGCTGCCCTTTGTAGGCAATCGTCCTGGTTGAGAATGTGGTAACATAAAAATGACCATCATTATCCTTTACTGTTTTTCCAATAGTGTGGGTCGTATATTTTCTTAAAACGTATAACTTTCTCTCCAGTGCGGCCTGATCGTGTTTTACTTCAGGATGAGTTACAAAAACTTGTTCAATATGTGGCTCAATAGAAAGGGCAGTTTTCCCAACTCCTGTATTATTTACAGGAACCTTTCTGTAACCAAGTAATTGAAAACCAAGTTTTTTGATGTTTATATTTAAAATAGTCCTGCATTCCTCCCGTACACTTTCCTCCTTCGGAAAAAATAACATGCCAACTCCATATTGTCCGGTTTCGGGGAGATCTATTTGAAGCTTATCACATTCTTTAGCAAAGAATTCATGCGGTATCTGAAACAAAATTCCAGCACCGTCACCAGTTTCAGGTTCACATCCACACCCCCCCCTGTGTTCCATATTCTGAAGCATGGTAATGGCATCCTCGATCAATTTATGCGATCTTTTTCGCTTTAAGTTGGCGAGAAATCCAATTCCGCATGCATCATGTTCCATGCCTGGTGCATATAAATTCCTGTCATTGCTGTTTTTCATCCCGTTTGTAAAATTTTTTAAAGGATTCTTTAAAAAGCTCCTGAAAGATCAATATTTATAATATTGTTTCAGGTTATTGTACAATAAATAATAACTCTCTTTCCAGCATTAAGATAACAAACGCATGATCTTAAAATAAAATCATGCGTTTATTCTGTAAATCGTACAAAATGCCATCAAAACTACAAAAAAATACTCTTTTCTTTGAATCTTTTGTTAAAATAAATCGTTTTTGATGCGAATTATCAAATTATATTTTCTCTATTTTTTGTGAATTAAGATCTACTTCTTCAATAATAGCTTTCGTGAGATGTTCAATAAGGTCATCAATTTCCTTATAGGTTATGACAAATGGTGGTACCAGTCTTAGGGTATTGATATCAG
>JBHOSY010000219.1:0-6199 GCA_042584165.1 Bacteroidota bacterium
TCTCTCTATAGTCAGTATCTAAAGGACAACATGCCTCGTGGGCAATACTCCCATCTCCCCGTATTATACTTTGAAATTCCCCTTTACCTATTCTGATTGTTGTTGTACACCACCAACCAATCTCAATATCATAACTAGCAAGTTGTTTTTTAAAACGTAGCACCTGCTCTCCCAGATCAATAAATACCTGTTTTTCAGGAAATCTGGTATAACGATATTCTTTAGATGGGCCAATTATTAAAAATCTACGCAATCCATAGCGTTTGTTTAATTCAATAATATCAGATTTTATTTCGTTTTCAAAAATGGGAAAGATCTCAATCGGTACAATAGGATTTATTAGATGTTCATTTTCATTTTTAAATTGTGCAAAATTAAAGGCTGAAAATAATCCGCTGGTGGCATAGAGTGATGAACTCAAGACTGTAGTTGTTATAAAATCTCTTCTTTTCATTATTTCAATGATTCAATATCGAGTATAGTACTAATCTCCCTAAGCCCTGGCAATTCAATTTTTATCGGTTTTTTGTCAGTTGGAGCTATTAGTATTTGATACTCTTTCTGATAGTCAAATGCTTGATCTTTATGGTGTAATATTAATGCACCATCATATGTTTCAGGTTTGTAATAGGTTACAAACTTTCTTGAATATTTATAATTGTTCCTTTCATTGGACTCATCCAGAATTTTAAAAAAGGCTGTCACGTTATGGATTATTAACATCATGTTACCCATATCTAAAATTCTGCTATCAATATTGACATTGGGATTGTCAGGTTCAATCGTAAAAGAATAAAGCGAACAACAGTTGATTTTGGGTGAACTAAGATGCTCCATATATTGAGCATTAAAATCAGAGAATATTTTACTTATTTCAATGTCTTTTGTCCCTGTTTTTATTGATAGATACTTTAGCTGGACATTTTTCAAATTCAACTCTTTTGAGTCAAGTCTGCCACTGGGATCTTCCTTATTACTTCTGAAATATTTTAGACTTTTAAAGTACAAATACTCTTTATTGTACATGTCACTTATGAACCGCTCATCTTGTATTTTAGCAAGAATTAACATTAAAATTGAATCCACGAATGTATAAACGCATTGCTATTACATACCATATGGTTTCAGTCCCTATCCAAGTTATCAGAGTCAAACAATAAATCCAAGGGTCTGTTCAGGTTTTATAATTGTCACAAGTTAAGGTGATTTAAGGATTAAGACTCCATACACTTCAATGATTGATCATATTCGTTTCAAAAGTCTTTTGGATACGTAAGAAGCAACGGTAGATATCATCTACTCCCCCCTGGATGCACGATTTCCCAAACTGATTTTCCGGAAGGGGTGGGGGTCCATATGCTTTTGGATTGTGATAATCAACGCCTGAGTAAAGATTCGGAATAAGCAGGAAGTTACTATATCAAAGTCTAATTCACCGACCGCCAGGAAGATGAATTGCCTGTGATGCTGCTATTAATATGAATATGTATTATCTTCATTACCGATTCGGCAGGGGGACCTATCGTTAAGAAAATGTCCTGTGGACATTTTTAGGGAGGGGCCAGGAAACGAAGTGAGCAGGGTTGGATTATTATTTAATTTTAATCTTAATTCTTAATTTTTTCAATATGCCCGAAGATCGACGTCTGGCTGCCATTATGTTCACCGACATTGTTGGTTATACTGCTCTCATGGGTAGTGATGAGGATAAAGCCTTCCAACTCCTCCGCAAAAACCGAGATCTTCAACGCCCGATCATAAAGAAATACCGGGGAGAATGGCTCAAAGAAATGGGTGATGGGATACTGGCCAGCTTCTCCACAGCTTCGGATGCTGTCAGGTGTGCAGGTGAGATTCAAAATGCCGCAAAAAAAGCAGGAATCGGATTACGCATTGGTATTCATGAGGGAGAGGTTGTATTTGAGGGAAGTGATGTGTTAGGCGATGGCGTGAACGTGGCATCACGGCTGGAAGAACTTGCTGAGGAAGGGTGTATTAACATTTCAGGAGCGGTATATAAGGACATCAAGAACAAAGCGGGGATTGAAGCGGAATTTATTGAGGAGAAGACTTTGAAGAATGTCGATGATCCTGTGAAGGTGTATAAGGTTCATTATGAAGAACCTGAGGAAGAACTTACAGAAGATAAATCAGCAAAGAAAGGCAGGAATAAAACATTATATTACCTCTTGTCAGGGGCAGTGGTTGTAATTGCCGCCATATTAATTTGGTATAATTTGCCAAAGGAGCCAGCGACCGAATTGGAAAAATCCATAGCAGTATTACCATTCAGAAACGACAGTGAAGAGGAAGAAACAGAATATTTTGCCAATGGCATAATGGAAGGGATATTAAATAATCTCGCTAAAATATCTGAATTGAGAGTACCAGGAAGAACCTCAGTTGAACAGTTCCGGGAAACTTCAGAAACTATACCTCAAATAGGGGATAAACTGAATGTTTCATATTTGTTGGAGGGTAGTGTGCAAAAGTTTGGAGATCAGGTTATGGTTAATGTTCAATTATTAAATGCCTCTGAGGATAAGCATTTATGGTCCAACTCTTTTAAATATAAATATGAGTCTCAATTTGAGGTAATCGCCAAGATCGCCGAAAAGGTTGCCGAGGAAATTGAGGTAATAATAACCCCACAGGAAAAAGAAATCATAGAGTCGATTCCAACTACCAACCTCATTGCTTATGATTTTTTCCTGAGAGCAAGAGATGAACATAGTAAATATTGGTTAGACAATAATAAGGATGCTTTAGATAAAGCGATCATACTTTATCGAAAAGCATTAGAAATTGATTCTACATATGCGCAGGTATATACAGGTCTTGCTTTTGCATACTGGAACAAACTTTTATGGGAGGGAGAATATTATGAGGATTATTTTGACGAATCATATCTGGATACTGTATTAATTCTGGCCGATATTGCCCTGACCTATGATAATCAATTGGAGGAAGCATATTATACGAGAGGGATATACTTCCGAACTGCGAAGAGCGATTATAACAAAGCATTAAATGAATTTGAAAAAGCATTGCAAATTAATCCCAACTATTCATGGGCTTATTGGTTGAGAGGTAGTATTTATGCTGATGATTTAAATAACTACATTGAAGGATTAAAAAACTACCATAAAGCTGCCAGCCTGGATCATAGCTCTTCGCTAACATGGATTCTAAGAAATTTAGCCCGGACATATGGAAATATTGGGTTTGTTGATAAAGCACATTTCCACTATCAGGAGGCATTAAAATTAGATGGTGATTCAACTGGATATTTAAGTTTCTTACAGAATTTGGAATATAGTAGAAGTGATGTTAAAACTCGCATAACGTTAGATAAGAAAATATATGATAACGATTCAACTCGTCTTGGTATTCTGTCAAAGTTGATGATTAATAATAATATTCTTGGGAATAATAATGCGGCCTACAATTATGCCTTAAAATTGACTGAATTAATTGATCCTGAAGAGATATTCACCTTTAATAGTACGCATCGAATAGGATATGCCTTCTGGCAGGCAGGTAAAAAGGAGGAGGCAAAATTCTATTTTGATATGCAAATCGAACGCTGTATGAACATGATCAGGCTGAACAGACCGTATGCCACACATAAACGGGCGCATTATGATCTGGCAGGAGTATATGTATTTTTAGGTGATAAAGAAAAAGCATACCAGTATCTGGATGAATTTAATAAAAAGCGTTGTTACTTCATATGGGAGATAAATTTGGCAAATACCGATCCTCTATTCACCAGCATCAGAGATGAGGAAAGGTTTCAACAGGTTCTTCAAAATATGGAAGCCAAATACCAGAAAGAACATGAAAGGGTAAGAGTCTGGTTGGAGCAAGAGGGATTATTATAAAATAAGAACATGTCAGAAGATCGCCGATTAGCTGCCATTATGTTCACCGACATTGTCGGATACACCGCCCTGATGGGTTCAGACGAAGAACAGGCTTTCGATATGCTTGCCCGTAATCATACTCTCCATGAAAACCTGATAAAAAAACACAACGGCACCCTGATCAAAGAGATTGGAGATGGCACCCTGGCTAGCTTCCCCCTGGCATCTGATGCGGTACGATGTGCAAAGGATATACAAGCGGAAGCCCGAAGCCAGAAGATACCTTTAAAGATAGGGATCCATGAAGGGGAAATGGTTATGTCAGGATCGGATGTCTTAGGCGATGGAGTAAACATAGCTTCCCGGCTAGTAGAGGTATCCCAGGAGGGTTGTATAACAATTTCAGGAAGGGTTTATGAAGATGTGAAGAACAAGGCAGGGATTAATACCAGGTTTATTGGAGAGAAGGAGTTAAAGAATGTAGAGGAGCCTGTGAAGGTGTATGAAGTGTTGTGTGAGGGAGAGGTTGAAGAAGAAATCACTGTTAATCAGGAACCAAAAAGATTTAGTAGGAGATTGTTGTATTATGCCATTGCAGGGCTGGTTGTGGTGATTTCAATCATTTTAATCTGGCAATTTATGCCGACAGTTGAATCCGGACGTTCATCGCCTGAGGAGACAGTAGTAGAGATAGACAGATCCATAGCTATCCTTCCGTTTAGAAGTCTCAGCGATGATCCTGAAAAACAATACCTGGCAGACGGTGTGATGGAAGCTATACTTACGAATTTGCAAAGAATAGAAGAATTGAGTGTTAGATCACGGACATCCACAGAGCAATATCGTGATCCTGATCGAAACCTCACTGTAATAGGAAGAGAATTAAATGCAAATTATATTCTTGAAGGCAGCTTTCAAAAGATTGGGGACAAAGCAAAACTGACTGTACAATTGATTTTAGCTGAAACCGATGAACATATCTGGGCAGAAGAATACAACAGGGACTGGTCTGATATATTTGCCGTCCAGAGTGAAGTAGCCCAGAAAATAGCGAAAGAGCTATTTGCAGCATTGTCACCAGAAGAAAAGCAATACATTGAAAAAGTGCCTACAAATAACCTTGATGCCTATAATTTATATCTGTGGGGACATCATTATTTAAATAAAGGAACTAAAGAGGATTTTGAGATTAGTATTGATTACTTTGACAGTGCCATCGATCTTGATCCTGAATTTGCTCTTGCTCATGCTGGCAAAGGGTATAGTTATCAATTCCTGGTTCGACATTCATACATTTCAGGTATAGATGTCAAGTTAAAAGCCAAAGAGGCAATACAGAAAGCTCTTGAACTCGATCCATCACTTGGCCAGACCCATGCAATATTTGGATTGATAATGATTGTGTTTGATTGGGATATTTATGGACCTGAACAGGAGTTTCAGAAAGCAATCAAGTTAAGCCCTGGAAATGATCAGGTTTATCTGTTATATGCTCAATATCTACGATGGCTTGGTCAATTTGATAGAAGTATCTCGAATATTAATAGGTCAATAGAACTTGATCCGCTATCACCTTTTACTAATCTATATTTAGCAGTCTTATATTCCTATGCAGGTCGTTATGATGAATCTAATCAACAACTCGAAAAAGTACTTGATTTAGCTCCTGACTATATTCATGCTTACGAAGTTCTCGGAATGAATTACGCATTTAAAGGGATGTATGCGAATGCTGTTAGCTATTCAGATAAAATAATGTCCTATGATTATACAAGGAATGATCCTGCCTGGCTTAGGAGCAGTGGTTGGATTTATGCAAAAGCAGGAAAAGAGGATCAGGCTCGAAAACACCTTGAACACATGTTTGAGTTATCGAATGACCAGATTGTTGATCCTGTCTATATCGCCATGATATATGCTGGATTAGGAGATAAAGATGAAGCATTTACCTGGCTTTCAAAGGCAGTTGAAGAACGGTCTGGACAGGCAATTTACCTCAAAGCATATGGTGATTGGGTTTTTAAGGATCTAAGCTCCGATCCCCGATACAATGAACTCCTGCTGAAAGTCGGGTTTAAAGTTGAATAGTTGTATTAGTCCTTGTCGTATTCAGGCGGACATCAGGAAATCCTTCTGTGAACACCGGAGAAAGGTTAGTACTATTTAATCCCCTCCCATCATTCCTTTCCAAAAACCAAAATGAGCCAGGGCAAACTCAGGATCTATCTCAACGGCTGATTCAAAGTAATCACTGGCAGTGTCCAGGTTTGTTTCATCGAGTTTGGTAAAATATACCATCCCTTTCAAATACGCTTCATACGCCTGGACGTTAT
>JBHOSY010000220.1:0-6122 GCA_042584165.1 Bacteroidota bacterium
AAAATTACAATTTCAGTATGGAATAGCAAGAACAATACTGGTTATTAAACAACGAATACTTGAGCATTTGAAATTATTTTATTGAAAATATTGTTAGTTTAATAGAATATTGGATAATACTCATTCAAGATTTAATTTTGTCACCCCTCTATTTGCTGAGGCTTAAGTTATTTTTATGATCATAGAAACAAGGGCATTTGCAAGAGCTGGATTGTTGGGGAATCCCTCAGATGGATATTATGGTAAGACGATTTCAATAATAGTCAGAAATTTTGGAGCAAGTGTATCACTTTATGAATCTCCTGAATTGCATATTGAGCCAACTGAGCAGGATCTGAATGTATATAAAAACCTTCATGAGTTGGTCGAATCAGTAAATCTTACTGGTTATTATGGCGGTTCACGGTTAGTAAAGGCGGCTATTAAAAGGTTTGGAGAGTATTGTGATAAGAATAGGATTAAGGTTAATAATAAAAACTTTACTATCAGGTATCATAGTTCTATTCCCAGACAGATTGGCCTGGCAGGTTCTTCAGCAATAATCACAGCCACTTTCAGAGCCTTGATGCAGTTCTATAAAGTAAAAATACCTGTTGAATTGCTTCCAAGTATCGTCCTTTCTGTTGAAATGGATGAATTAGGGATCAATGCAGGTTTACAGGATAGGGTTATTCAGACCTATGAAGGCTGTGTTTATATGGATTTCAACAAGGATCATCTTGAAAAGAACGGTTATGGTATATACGAGTCAATAAATCCCAAGCACCTGCCGGATCTTTTCATAGCCTATAAAACAGAACTTGGGAAGGTATCAGGAGGTGTTTTTAATGATGTGAGAGCCAGGTACCAGAAGGGAGACAAATTGGTCATCGAAACGATGGATGAAATTGCATCTCTGGCCGATAAAGGTAAAAAAGCCATTCTAAACAAGAATATTAAGGAATTGAATCGACTCATCGACAAGAATTTTGACCTGAGGTGCAAGATTATGAACATCGGTGAGAGTAATAAATTATTGATAGAGACAGCCAGATCATGTGGGGCATCAGCCAAGTTTACAGGTTCAGGGGGATCTATAATTGGTATTTATAAGGATAATGAAATGCTTCAAAGACTTGTTGTTGCACTTAAATCGATCAATGCAAGAGTGATTAAACCATTTACATTCTAATTAAATATGATAAAGAAAGCAGTTATACCGGCAGCAGGATTAGGAACACGATTTTTACCGGCTACAAAAGCACAGCCTAAGGAGATGCTTCCTATTATAGATACACCAACCATTCAGTTTGTGGTTCAGGAAGCTGTTGATTCGGGTATTGAGGATATCCTGATCATTTCAGGAAAAGGCAAACGTGCCATTGAAGACCATTTTGACCGACATCAGGAACTTGAAGCAAGATTGGAGAATGGCAGCAAAGAAGGATTGTTCCATGAAGTCAGGCACCTGGCAGATATGGCCAATATACACTATGTTCGACAAAAAGAGACTAATGGCCTTGGTGATGCAATCTATTATGCCCGTTTTCATACAGGGAACGAACCATTTGCTGTATTGCTGGGAGATACAATCATTGACTCGGTCATCCCTGTCACACAGCAGCTAATTGATTCCTATGAACAATATAAAAGTTCTATAGTAGCTGTTGAGACCGTTCCAAAGGATAAGGTTTCGCGATATGGGATTATTGGCGGAAAGAAAATGAGCGATAACATTATGCGTGTTTCTGAATTTATCGAGAAACCTTCGATTGAAGATGCGCCTTCCAACCTGGCAATTGCAGGAAGATATATATTAACTTCTGAGATATATAAAGCCCTTGAAAACACACCACGTGGTAAGAATAATGAAGTTCAGCTAACCGATGCATTACGGCTGTTATCAAACCGGGAAGATGTGTTTGCTGCAATTATTGAGGGGAAACGGTATGATATAGGGAATAAACTGGATTACCTCAAAACAATCGTTGAGTATGGTTTGAAAAGGAAGGAATTCAGTGATCCCTTCCGGAAATTTTTAGAAGAGACGCTAAATAAATGATTTGAGACTGGGGATTTCGGATTCTGGACTTTTACATATTCAAGATCTCTTGAGAATAACTCTGTAAAGAAGAAACCATTTCTGGCTTCGTATATCATATTGTAACAATAATATTACTATTAATAACCAATGTTTCGGTTTCCTACTCTCAAACTGATACGATTATTTATTATGCGCATACCGGTGAAATTGTCAGACCAGAGAATGCTGAGAAATATATTGATACACGGTATAAAAGCAAAAGGATAATCCTAACCGAATTCATCAAAAACAAAAATAGTGAATGGGAAAAATATGATCGAAAAGTGATTTCACGTAGATCAGATACATTATACATTTATAAGTCTGAATTGTATGCTACAAATGACTATAGCCCTAAAGTAGCTCGTGTAAAGCATGTTATGGATTCAATTTATTATTTAAAGGAGTATAACTATGAAGAGGATTTGATACATGAAGGGTATTATAAAATGGTTTTCCCAAAGATCAAGCACGGAATAACGATTGATTTCTATAATGATGGCACAAAAAGAGCTGAATCAATGTACAAGAATAATTTGATTCAATGGAGTGAAAAATGGTTGCTTAATGGGGAAAAAGGTATGGATAACGTGTATTCTGTTGTTGAAGAAGAACCTGCTTATAAAAATAAGAGTATCAGAGAATTCAGGAATTTTATCATGAATGAATTAATACTACGTTATGATGATAAAGGGATCGATGGTATAATTATAATTGAATTCGTTATCATGGAGGATGGATCATTAAAAGAGATTCAGATTCTGCAAAGTAATTCTGAGGTGATGGCAAATGAGGTTGTCAATTTAATAACAGCCACTAATGGTCATTGGAGTTCAGGGAAAATCAATGGTAAAAAAGTCAGGGTTATCAAACAATTCCCGATCAGTTTTATTTCCATGAGCAAATAGTATGAATTTTCATATCCTTATAAATTCCCGGTTACTTCCCGGCTGGGTTTAAATCCGATCCTGTGTGCAAATGCCTGGATCTTTTCCGGTTTTGAAAGTTTCAACGGTTTATGGTATACCTGCCATATGTTTTCATCATTCACCTTATATCCTATCGAGGCTCCTGTCGTTCCACTAATTATTTCCAACTCCACTTGACCATCATCCAACACTTTTGTCCTGAAAGTGGGTTCAGCAGTGGAAGGTTGTTTGCCATCAGGAGGCCAGAGATGTTTAATTAATTCAGTCTCTGGCATTGTTCCCCAATCCCATGTTCTCTCCTTCCATATAAGATGTTCTTCTCTCAGTTTTAACAGGACATCCCGGTATTCAGGATCATCAGCCAGATTTAAAATCTCCCAGGGATCATTTTGTGTGTCATATAATTCCTCTTCAGGTTTTATTTTCCTGAACCACAGTGCCTGGGTTTCATTTAATAAACCTTCTCTTTCATACCTGAGTAACTCCCGCATCAGGTTCATCTGGTCACGGTATGGCAGAAACTGAACATAAGGTCTTTCAGGCATATAATTCCGGATATATTTATATCGTTTATCCCGGACTCCCCTTTGATTTTCCATTGCCGGATCCATCCGATCGTGTGCACAATAAATATATTCCCTTGAGATTGTCTTTTGTTTTCCAGCAAATGCCTTACCCTGGATATATTCCGGGATCTCAATGCCAGTCAGAGACAATACTGTAGGTGCAAAGTCCAGAAAGCTGACCAGTTCGTTCGAAGTCACACCTGAAAATTGTCCATCCGGATAGCGGATAATGAGCGGTACTTTTATTCCTGAGTCGTAAATCCATCTTTTAGCCCTGGGAAGTCCATCCCCGTGATCACTGTAAAAAAATATGATCGTACTATCCATCAGGCCATCCTCTTTCAATTCGGAAAGGATATCCCCAACCTGTGAGTCCATTATGGCAATATTGTCATAATGTCTGGCAATATCTTTTCTCACGATGGGGCTATCAGGGTAATATGGTGGTACATCTACCTCCTCAGGTTTTGTAAATGAGGGATCATCAGCCCTGCTCCAAACCTGTGATTCATGAGTTGTTGTAAAATTAAACACTGCGAAAAATGGCTGTCCAGGTTTCCGATTCCGCCAGTGTGCATTATCACTGCTCTCATCCCATGTTGTAACTGGTTCGCGGAACTGGTAATCTTTTTTTGAATTATTTGTGCAATAATAACCAGCTGCACGTAAGTATTCAGGGAAGCAACGTACTTCCGGGGCAGGAACCGCTTCATAGGTTGGGATAGCCAGTAATTCCGGATCAGTAATCATAGCTATTGCTGAAGTTCTTGTCATTGTTCTCATATGCATGGCCCCGGTTGTTGTAGGATACATACCGGTAATCAGACAGGATCGGCTGGGTGCACAAACACCTGAAACTGAAAACGCATTTGTATATCTGATCCCTTCTGTGCTCAGTTTATCAATATTCGGTGTTCGGGCAATAGGATCTCCATAACAGCCCAATCTGGGGCTCATATCTTCACATGTAATCCACAAGATGTTAAGCCTGGATGGCTCTCCTTTTTCTTTCAGATCAGAATTACATGCTGTAAATGAAATCCATACAAATACCAGGAAATGCAGTCTGTTCATTTTCAGGTTAAAAAATGTTATCATTAATACGAAAAATTATTTAAAAAAGTTTGCTTTTTCAGGTTCAGGATAAAATTTTTCAAATACATAACCAATATCCCGCAATTTCAGCCACCATTGTTCTTTAGGTCGACTCAATTGTTTGTCAATCATTCTGGGAAATTCAAAGAGGTCAGTAAATGTCATCTGTCCATTGTGTATGCCGATGAAAGCGCAATCCTTTTCGCCATTATTTGCATGTTTGATTAACTCATTTATGCTTTTTGTGGCAAACCGGGTACCAATGTTTCTATCAAACGGAGAAGGATCACCACCTTGTTGAATATGTCCGAGAATGGAGGTCCTGACATCAAAAACATCACCCCCATCCTCTTCAAATAATGAAGACATGAAATTGGTAGTATATATTTCATTTGCGAATTCACTTCTTATCACAAGTGCCAGGTGTTTGCCAGATTTAAATCCTTCAGTAAGCAGGGTAACATCCTCCATCATTCCTTTCAATGTTATTCCATGTTCATTCAGGTACACTTTTTCAGCCCCTGTGGCCAATCCACTCATCAAAGCCAGGTATCCACAATACCTTCCCATTACTTCAACTACAAAGGTTCGGTTACTTGCAACAGCACTTTCCTTAATCTTGTCGACGGCTTCCACAATGCTGTTTAAAGCCGTATCAGCACCAATAGAAAAATCAGATCCGGGTAGATTATTGTTAATACTTGCAGGAACAACGATCATCGGGATATTAAAAGCTGAGTATTTATCCCGGTTATTCATAAGGTTATATGTCGCTTCGTATCCTGAAAATCCACCGATAACAAGGAGACCATCTATTTCATGTTTATCAAGATTAGTTGCAATCGGATAGTAATCCCCTTCAGAAGGGGCTAAACGGTTTGTGCCCAGAACAGTACCTCCAAGAGATGTCCATTCCTCCACACTATCCCAGTCAAGATTCATATACTGGTCATGGATTAAACCTTCATAACCATTTTTAAAACCTATAATCTCGTGGCCCTGATCCATTGCAAGTCGAACTGCCGTGCGGTTAGTGATATTCATCCCCGGAGCTGGACCACTGGTGTTAAGGAGTCCTATTTTCAAAAGTTTCTCTCCTTCTTTCCGGATTTTAGTAGAAGCTTGTCGGAGTGTGCGGAATGTAGTCAATGCTTCTCGGAAACTCCCCCCTCGCAATTCTATGGCTTTATCATATTCACCATTGGATATGCAATCATAAATAGAATGTGTTTTCTTTACACTATCCATCAGGGATACTGACTGCACCTTATTTCGACGCATCCCTATGAGCATTGATTCTTCATCGTCAGGAGAATTTAAAATATGGTCCACCGCATGATATCCTAATACAGTACTCATATACCGGTCAAATGCGCTGGGGGCACCACCACGTTGAAAATGGCCTAAAATAGTAATTCTGCAATCTTCATCAAGTTTGTTCTCAAGAGTCTGCTTGATATCCTGGGATGT
>JBHOSY010000221.1:0-6020 GCA_042584165.1 Bacteroidota bacterium
AAAGACTCCGGGTATATCAGTTTCGAATGTGACTGGATCAACTTTAATTTTTCCATTTATCGCAATCTGTGATAACTCCTGATCCGGCAACTCATCCAATTTCTGGCCAAGAGCCGAGATGACCGTATCCACTTTTAAAGTAAACTCCGTGCCCTCTACCTCAAGGGGTCTTCTCC
Organism: Bacteroidota bacterium; assembly: GCA_042584165.1. GTDB lineage: Bacteria > Bacteroidota > Bacteroidia > Cytophagales > Cyclobacteriaceae > JBHOSY01. Next base: position 177 of record JBHOSY010000221.1, read on the forward strand.
GATCGGATGAGTCCTTCTCTCCCAGAACATAGTTCACCAGGCGAATACTGTTGATTTTTCCATTGGCGGTTATGATCTGCTTTGGAGAAACCAGGTACATAATCTTTACACCCTCTTCTTCCGCCTCTGCAATTTCTTCAGGGGTAGCGGGCATCTCATCTTTCGTACGGCGATAAGCGATATATACATCCCCAGCTCCAAGCCTTACGCATGTCCGTGCAGCGTCAACCGCACTGAATCCACCACCGACGACTACTACTTTATCGCCAATTACCGGTTTCCCTCCTTTTTGAATCTCGTCAAGGAATTTAACTGCCATAAAATATCCTTCCGCGTTTTCCCCCTGTACATTCAAGGGCAGGTTTTGTTCTGCGCCGATTGCAAGGATAACGGCCCGGAATCCCTCCTGTTTGAGCTTAGACACATCTATATCCTTTCCAAACTCCCTGGACGTAATTATTTTAACACCCAGATGTTTAATCATTTCTATCTCATAATTGATGACCTCTTCAGGTAACCGGAAACGGGGAATACCGTAACGTAGCAGTCCTCCGGCAGTTTTTTCCTTTTCAAAAACCGTTAATTCGTACCCGGCAAGCTGTAAATAATAGGCTGTTGAGAGTCCCCCGGGACCACTGCCTATAATGGCAATCTTCTGTCCGTTCTTTTCAGCAGGATTCAAAACAGGCATCCACCCTTGCTCCTTAGCGTACTCAAGTACGAAGCGCTTGGTTTCTTTTATCCGAACCGGATCATCAATATTACCGCGTATACAGGCCGTTTCGCATGGATGGTTACAGGCATAACTGCAAACAGATTGCAGGGGACTCGAACTTGTGATCAGATCGTATGCTTTGCGAAAGTCTTTGTTTGCAACTGACATAACATAGCCCTGAGCCGGGACATAATTGGGACAGGCCACAACACAGGGCGCCGAAAGGGTTCGGTCTTTCACCTGTGCATAACCCTTGCTCAAAGTAACGGTCTTGGCCGACTGTAATTCATGTACTATGGAGCCACGGATCTCATCCAGTGAGCTATGTCCGGTTTCCTTCATGTAAAACTTAATGCCGTCAATCATACCCCTAATCAGATCAAATCCGGAAATAATGGTTTCCGTGCAGATCCCGAACAAATTTGCCCCCATTAAAGCCATCTGTATGATATCACGGTAATCACGGATCCCACCGGTGCTGGTAATTACCGGATCCGGACCGACCAGTTTGCGCATCTCGTAAACATCCCGTAGTCCGAGCGGTTTGATAAACTCTCCGGAAAAACAGGAAAGGCTCAGTTCCTTTTGCAGATAGAAAGGAGAAGTTGCCGGATTATAAATATCAAACGGTGGAATCGCCAGGCGATTAGCTGTACCCCCAACGGCATCGGCGCCTGCTTTGAAGCAGGCATCGGCGACGCTAGCTATTTTACCTCCTTCTGGTGTCAGCTTTACAATTACAGGAATGGAAACGCTTTCCAGCACTGCCTTGGTGATCGTGCTCACAGCTTCGGCATCCTGTCCCAGGCTGGCACCGGTTTTTGGACCTTCAGCTTTACTTTTTCCAGAGAGTTCGACATTATAGGACATATTAGGACAACACATATTTAGTTCAATTATATGAGCGCCCGCGTCTTCACACTGTTTCGCGAATCCGCCCCAGCCTGTGTTTATATCTTCCTCACCAGCATAGGTGATATTTGCCATTATAACCAGGTCGGAGGTTTCTTCCCTGGACTGGCGGATCAGTTCAAAACACTCTTCAGGGTTAAGCCTTTTTTCGGCAGTAAAGGCAAATATCCCTGGGTTTGAGAACCATCCATACCTCGGCTCCCGGTTGATATATGGTTCCGGGGCTATACTTAATTTCAGGCTTACTCCACCCCAGCCACACTCTTCAGCCCTTATTACTTGTTTTATATTCCGTGTTGTCGGGCCGGAAGCTATGTAGAACGGATTCCGGAAGTGAACGTTCCGGATCGAAAATGGTTCAAAAACAAAATCCTTATTACTCATGTTTAGGTTCATTTTTTTCGTTATGGACTCAGGCAGTCATCAGGGATCTTTCCCTTTAACACCATCAACGTTATCTGCGGCCCTTTTTTGCAACTCAACCGTAGTCAGTGTTGAATACCACGCATAATGTCCGGTAGCAATCACATCCGGATGATCCAGTAATACTTTCAAGTCTGGATTCGGGGGTCCATCATGGTAGATGTCAAGTTCAATGCTGTTGGACTTTCCTGAATAAGAGAATATATTAACTGCATCAACGTTCGCTGGAATATATAGAACACGTGAAGAGTGAGAGAGATATCCACTGCCATAGTAGAATTCCCTTCGTTCTAATTCACCTGTTCTATATTTAATTTCCGCATAGGCATCATCATTTTCCAGACGAACAACCTTATGATAAGGCTTTGTCTTCCTGAATACTTTTAAATCTCCGGAATTCTGTGCAACTAAAATGATGGAACTTCCATCGTCCTTTGTCAGTTCTGCCATCCCTTTCGCATCCCTATCTACAAAAAAGCCACTTTTTCTGCCCGGAACAGGTGAAAAATTGCCTTTCCCATCACCAGTTAAGTATAATCCAATAAAAGCATCATATTGTCCCGTCTCAACATCTGATGAATAGGAGTTTCCAACCAGAAGTATATCACAATTCCCGTCAGCATCATAGTCATTTGCCAGTATCCCGAATACGGGTGCAAATTGCGCTTCAATAGGGAGTGTCTGTATGCTGAAGGTTCCATCACCGAGGTTTTCAATATAACAGGTATTAAAAATCCGACTGTCAGCCATATACGCGTCTTCCATTTGTTCTTCATTGAAAATATCAGTTATGGTAGCCCTGGCATAATCTTCATATTTTTTAAATTTCATTTGTATAAATGGCATTTGACTGATCATGGTATTACGGTGAAAAATCGGATAACTTTTTCCCTGAACATAATAACTGCAAACCGGATCTATTGATCCATTGTTATCAAAATCCTTTGCTACAATTCGCATGGGTTGATCCTGTGAAACTTTAAACCGGGAATTTAATCCCAGATTCCCTGCCACATAATCAGTATCACCATCTTTGTCAAAATCGGCCGCGGCCAGACTATTCCACCAACCTGTGAAATCCGCAAGTCCGGATTCTGAAGTCATATTAATGAATTTTCCCTTATTATTTTTTAACACCGTAATGGGCATCCATTCTCCAGCCAGTATTAAATCAATCCAGCCATCCTGATCATAATCAGTCCATAAGGCAGAAGAAACCAGTCCAATTCTTTCCATCTCTTTGTTACTGATAGGCGTAATATCCGTAAAACGAATATTATCAGTGCCATCGCTATCATTTCGCAGCAGATAACTCCTATCAGGAAAGGGATACTGCTCCAGGTTCACCCTACCACAAACAAATAAGTCAAGATCACCATCCTTATCATAATCAGCTGCAGTAACCTGTGATCCGCAAACCCCATTTTCCGGTAGAACATCCAGTGCCAGTGTAAAATTTCCTTTGTCATCATTAATAAACATCCTATCAGCATAAAAGGGATTGCCAGGAGGTAATCCAGTACCCCCACTTACTACATAAAGATCATTATCACCATCCATATCCGCGTCGAATAATAACGCACCCATGTCTTCATAACTTTTACTACCGGGCAATTCATATGAGGTAAAAACTCCGGTTTCACCTTGAATGAACATGGCTCCTGAATAACTTGTTGAACCGCCTACAAAAAAATCATCCAATCCATCTCCATTTACATCTCCAACTGTTATTCCCGGGCCTTCCCTCGAATACAGATGCGGTATTAATGGTTGGATCTTAAAATCTATAAACTCTCTTTCCATGTGCCTATACTCAATATGAAGTTCATCAGATATTTCCTGAAAGAGTTTTTTGCCGGTATACTCCGTTCTCTTCCTGCCAGAAATAGTAGCATCAGCATATTTAAGCTCCATAAACTGATTTGAAGGTACCTCATATAGATATTGGACCTTCCCATCCGGCCACCAGATATGCATTGAATCAATTACTTCATTTGTTCCAAGTCCAAAATGAATATTCGGATCAACCATAGATTGAAAACCACGGACTGGGAAGTGTTCGTAAATCTGTTGATTACTATCATAATACAGCCTTATTTTAGCGCCAATACCGCCCTGGTTAAGTTTGCTCCCCATCAGATGAATTCGGAGAAAATGAGAGGTACTATCCCCACCATCCTCATTGATCAGGGTATTTTCATAAACAGATGCGGGATCATCAATATTATTTAACACCAGGTCCAGATCACCATCATTGTCAAGGTCCGAAAAAGCCGAACCGGTTGAATATAAAGGTCTGTCCATCCCCCATACTGTGGTTTTATCCTCAAATAAGAGGTTCCCCTTGTTTTTAAAAATTACGTTTGGCTTTTTTACATTTCCCATTTTATCCAATTCGTCCCTGAGTATCTCACCAATAACACTAAAGGGCATATCCGGATTCATTCCCCTGCTTGTAAAAAATTTTTCTGCAAAATCCATATTTGACATATCGTGTGGAACGCCATTTCCAACAAATAAATCCCTGTATCCGTCGTTGTCAAAGTCTGCAAACAACGGGGCCCAACTCCAATCCGTTTCAAAAACGCCGGAAACCTGACCTATATCACTGAAGTTGTATTTCCCGGAGATTTTTCCGTTATTCAACTGCAGAACATTACGAATATATTGCCTGGAATATCCCTGTATTTGTTCTACCTGATATCTTTTGTATTCCCTCATATTACCGGCCATAATTCTCTTCCTGTAGTAATCTTCCGGTTGCATATCCAGGACAAAAACATCCACCATTCCATCATTATTAAAATCAGCAATATCCATACCCATACTGCTGTAACTCAAGTGTTTAAAGTAATCCTTAACCATATCCTTAAATGTGCCATCTCCCTGGTTAATGTATAAAAGATCGTTGGATATGAAATCATTGGCCACGTAAACATCCGGCCATCCATCCTCGTTGATATCGCTGATACAAATACCCAGGCCGAAACCATCCCAGGATACACCGGCTTCTCTGGACACATCCTTGAATACCGGTAATTTGCTTTCTGGGTTTATTCCGTCATTCCTGTATAAATGATCTGTATTTCTCATGGAACCATCTTCAGCTCTATCCCTGACTGCATTCTTGTTGGGTATATCTATTGAGGAAGTGACCAGATACATATCCAGGTCACCATCACGGTCATAATCAAAAAATGCTGCCTGGTTGGAATATCCTTTGTCGTCAAGACCCACTGCTTTTGCCTGTTCTGTAAAGGTCAGGTTTTCTGTATGCCCGTCATTGATATACAAAAGATTCGTGTAATCATCCAGTATGTTACCACCGACACATAGGTATATATCCAACCAGCCATCCTGGTTTATATCCACCATACTAATACCGACAACCCAGCTTCCTGTAGTATTGATCCCTGAAGATTCGGTGATATCAACAAATTTCAGATCACCTTCATTTAGATACAGCCGGCTTTTCTCCATATTACTGCCAAAGAATATGTCACTGAGTCCATCGTTGTTTATATCACCAATAGCTAACCCGGTTCCATTATAATAGTATTCAAAAAACAGTGCGTTAAAAGTATCAGTTTCGTGAAGGGTATTCTCAAAGTAAATACCAGTTTGTTCTGGTGAAAGATCCTGAAAAAGTGTCTTATCAGATTCTGGCATTTTACAGTTTAATAACGTGATGCTGAAAAATAGACCAGCTATAAAATAGAATAGCAGAATACTTTTTATATTGCTCATATCCAGAATCAATAAATAATGGTCAAAGTAGTAAGTTTACTGTAAAT
>JBHOSY010000222.1:0-5969 GCA_042584165.1 Bacteroidota bacterium
GCTCCTGCAATTGCAATTGCGGATTTTTTTAAGAATGATCTTCTTTTAGTATTTTTCATTTTTTAATTTATTGAATTCAATATTTTCTTCAATTAAATAAGAAAATTACAACTGCTTTCGAGATGCCAGGTATCCCCATATATAGGCTGCCTGACCCAGTGGACGATCTATTACATACTCATTCTGTGAAACGAACCAGAAAATATCAAAATATGACTCTGCTGAAGGCCATTCATTAACTTTTGGAGTACATTCCTTATTGAGCTTGTATTCAAGGCTTGATCCGGGAGCTAAATTGAGAGAAAGTTCGCTTGGGCCAAATACTGTAATCCCTATTGGAGCAGGCTGTCCGGTATGTCTGGAATCCTCATGCAGTGCGTTTTTAACACAGTTTTCCCCCAAACCGGTAGTCAAGCACAGGTTCATGGGATTGGCTCCTGCTGAATACAACGCAGAACGAAGCATCGTTTTCAAATAAAGAGAGTTTCCTGATAAATAATGCGCCCGGACCAACACAGGTTCAGCCGGAATGGTATATGTCGCTGCCCAGCTTCCAAGTGCCCTGCCTGGTCTGCCGGTTGTAAGGCCAAAGGCGTTTTTTACGGACCATTCTACCCGTTGATCAGCTTCAGCCCTCAGCGTATTTATAACTTTCTGTTGGATTTTCCTGTCAACCAGAGATTTATCAAGGCGTGCATATATAAATGAAGCATCACTACGGCTTTTTTCCTGTGTTAAAAGGTAAACCTTATGCCAGCGTTTATCCTGTGTTAACCGATACAGTTCAACTGCAGCAAGATTTCGCTCAGCAGGCACTGCATTTTTTGCACGATTTCTGACATTTTTATAGTCGGGACCTGTTACCCATTTTTTGTACTCTATCTCAGCCCATTCCATCGCTTTAACAGCGCTCTCTTCCCAGATATTCGCCTTTTCATTCTTACCCAATATATTCAATACAACTGCAGCACGGGCAGCTACACCTGCATAGATATAGCTTGACCAATGGTCAGGAGCATAAGCAAGGACAGTATTCACCTCCTGCCATGAAGCAGTTCCTTCTGCAGGGTGCTCAGCTGACTCAACACCTCCGCGAATACCTCCATCAGGCAATTGCATTCGTCTGTAGATATCCAGCCCATATAAAGCTTCATCTACAATATCAGGTAAATCATTACCCGATTCAGGAATATATAAACAGATGTTTTTAAAATAATCAGGATTTAGCTCAACTAATTCCAGATAATGCCTCGGGGTAAATAAGTGATTAATCCGTCTATCCCAGTCTCCGGCGTCCATAGTTCCTCCCCAGGCTTCTGGAACAAGTACATCGGTTTTACCGGTTACCAGATTACCAAAATTATCTTTATCCGTTCCCATTGCATTCAGACCATTACCACTGTTCAAAAGAGAGCAGGTGGATTCATACACCTTTACTCCGTCGGCAGGATGAAAACTTCGCGGGCGTACAAAATCTGTATAAGGAGGAAGCATTGGTATGCCACTGCGATGGTTGAAATGCCCTTTCATGGATATTTCAAAAGCATGCTTCCATGTGTTTTCCTCGTTTATATTAAATGGATAACCACATCCAATCTCTTCAACACACACACGATAACGTCCGGGTGTGTTGTAACTGCTGAAATCCAAACGAATTACATCTGCACCGCTATGGTTAATATTTGTGCCAATTCCTTCCGGAACACTTCCTTTCCATTGCATTACGGCTTTTCCTGTAAAAACCCTTTCATTAGTTTTATCATTAATAAGTGAAAATGCAATGTTTTCTGGATAGTCATATCCTCCTCCGTTCCCCATCCATACAGACAAAAAAGCATTTTTATCCGGGTCATCTGTCCTAAACCCAATTTGTGATACGTGAACAGCTTCACTGCGAACATAAACAGCATCGTGCACATAATAGAATGCTGAACGGTTCAGATTCAGTGCTGGCAGGCTGATGCGGTAAGCATGACCTGTATTTAGTGAATATGGTAATTTTAAATACAGAAAATGCTTTGCTGTATAAAATTGCAAAGTATCTATCTCCCTGTAAGTTGTCCAGTTAGTGGGCTTGCTTTTACGCCAGACCGTTTCCGGTGAAATAGCTTCACTGTAATTATTATCACTCGTTGAACTAATCAGATAATTGGCTGCCATATCCGCCACATTGGTATTTAAATGGTTCCCGGAGATCCTTTCATATAACATAATGGTTTTACGATCCGGGCCAACCAGACTCCCAAGTGGAAATCCATTGCGGACAACATACATACTCCTTTTCTCTCCAAGCCGATTTAAATTGCCTACGGTGACAACATCTGAAGAGTCAGCCTGATATGGAATTTGTATAGACGGTATGATACGGCAAGCATCGATTTCGATACACAGCACATCCTGAGCCACCAGAGCAACGTTGGTGATCTGAGGTGGCATCTGTTCCATACCGGTCGATGGAAGTGCATCTCCTGCCCTTGTTGATATATTGGGAATATCTGTCTGAATGTTTACTGGCTTTGTAGTTTGACATATTCCCGTTAAATTAATTGTAAGAAAAATCAACATCAGCCACAATCCGCGGTCTTTTACTATTTTTTTTATTTTCATACATCAAAAAATTTTATTAATAGCACTATAAAAAATTACTCTTCCCTGGCACTGCTGTTTGAAACAAATGTCCTGTTAGATTTTTTAAAAACCTAATTTTACGTCCTCCTATCGTTTCTGATTAATTATCAGATACATAGAAAAGAAGAGACAATGCCAACTGACGGATGTCAACTTTTTTATGAATGCAAGAATTGAGAAGAAGAATGCTGAAACAAGAGCGGAAATAGACGGGTTAAAACAGGAAGGAATGATGTAAAAAAGGTTGTGTCCGATGGAAAAATAGCTTTTTATCATTTCTTATATTCATGCATACATCAACAAATCAAGTCCGAATATTGGAGGAAGAAAAGTGTTATCAGATTTTCGAATTTTCAAAACAGACTTCTTCAAAGTAGTTGGGGATAATATTTGCATCCAGAACTCTAAATATATTATAAGGTTTACAAGCAAACATATAATTTTTAAGGAATAACTATGCCGAGGTAGAGTCAACGGAGTAATTTATGGAGTCTGCTACACGAACATTACTAATTCAAAACAAGTGGATCCGAGGACCAAACAACAATTGATAAAACCGTAGCTTTCAATATTGCTTTTAAAGTTTTTTGTTTTAAATTCAATTTCCAAACCATTATCAATCATGACCAAATTTTTTTCCCATTTTTTAGTCTTGGGAGTATTTTTGTTGTTGGCAAATAATATACTTGCTCAATCTGTTAAAATATCGGCAGAAATCAGACCACGTTACGAATTCAGGCATGGTTACAAAACCTTGATTCCTGATGATGTGAAACCAGCGAACTTCATTTCTCAACGAACCCGATTAAATGCCTATTTTGCAAATGAAACATTAAAAACATATCTGAGTCTTCAGGATATCAGGACCTGGGGAGATGTAAACCAGTTGAATTCAAAAGATGTAAACGGATTTGGGGTTCATGAAGCATGGGGTGAGATAAAGTTTAGTGATTTATTGAGCCTGAAAATAGGAAGGCAGGAGGTTTCCTATGATGATCAACGAATATTCGGTGCAGTAGGCTGGGCACAACAGGCAAGAAGCCATGACGGGGCCCTATTGAAGTTCCTATTCAATGATGCTCATAAAATGGATGTCGGATTGGCATATAATGCCATGGGTCAATCTCTTTTCAAAGTGGATTATATCAACGGCAATTACAAAACCATCCAGTGGATTCACTATCAAGGCAAATTAAGCAAGGCAGGACTAAGCCTCCTTTTCCTGAATAATGGATTGGCATATGATTCCGATCCGGACCCGGCAACTTATGACGAGAAGGTGTCATTCAGTCAGACCATGGGTGCACGATATAACACAACAATTGAAAAAATAAAAGTTGATGGGACATTCTATTACCAGGGTGGAAAAAACGGGATGAATAGGGATCTCAGTGCTTTGTATTTTTCTGCAAATGCCAGTTTTCAGGCAACTGAAGTTGTTAATGTAGGAGCTGGGATAGAATACCTTTCGGGAACCTCATCAGTTGATCAGGGTCAAAATGACGAGGTTGATCATTCTTTTACTCCTTTTTATGGGACAAACCATAAATTCAATGGCTGGATGGACTATTTCTATGTTGGGAACTACAATGGTCAGAATGGCTTGATTGATATCCATGTTCCACTAATGTTCAAAGTCAATAAATGGAGTTTTGGAATAAGACCTCATTATTTTCTGGCAGCAGCAACAGTATCAACTCTCGACCAGAATAATCAGTCAACAAGGGACTACAACAACGGACTTGGAAGTGAAATTGATTTAACTGCCAAATACGTGATATCAGAAATCGTAGATATAACCGGGGGATACTCACAGATGCTGGCCAGTGAAACCATGCAGGTCGTAAAATACCCTGGAAATTCTGGAAGTGAGTTTTACAAAAACAACAATAGTTGGGCATGGATCATGATCACCATGAAACCAACTTTTTTTTCAAAAGAATAACCATAAATATAAATTAAATGAATCGAAGAGAGGCATTTAAAAACTTATTGGCTTTCACTCCTCTTGGAGCAGCATTCGCTGGAATTACGTCGATGGGTGTAAAATTCATAACACCGAAAACCCGTGCTACTACTCGCCGTATCTTCACGATGCATCTTGGTGAATTGCCAGTCAACGCATCGCGTAAGATCACAGATCTTCGGGGCAAAGACCTTATGTTGGTTCGTACAAGCGAGAATGAGGTTAAAGCCATGTCGACTGCCTGTACACATCTGGGGTGCACGGTATACTGGCAAAAGGATAATCAGGAGTTTTATTGTCCCTGTCATGCCGGAAGGTTTGATAAGGATGGGAATGTGATCTCCGGTCCACCGCCGACACCTCTGGAAACCTATCACACAGAGATCGATGACGATAACATATTTATTTATTTTAAAGATTCTGAAAGCTGATTATGGGACTTGCAAGTTGGCTTAAACAATCATTCCCAGTTGATCAGGAAGCCTTGATCAAACTCACATCTGAACCAATACCAAACCATTTAAAACGATGGTGGTGGGCATTGGGGGGAACACCTTTGTATATGTTCGTGGTCCAGGTAATTACCGGCATCATGCTAATTTTTTATTATGTGCCCGATACCAAAAGTGCTTATGACAGTATTGCTTATATCACTTATACAGCTGATTATGGGTGGTTGATCCGGAGCATTCACCGGTGGTCATCCAATATTATGATCGCTTCACTATTGCTACACATGATGCGGGTATTTTTTACACGGACCTATAAAGCTCCCAGAGATATAAACTGGATATTTGGTGTTATCCTGTTCCTTTTATCCCTGATGCTGGGATTCACAGGATATTCACTTGTATATGAACAAATGTCATACTGGGCTATGAAAGTGGGCACCGGAATAGCTGCCGCAACACCATTGATCGGGAACTGGATAGCCGATTTTATGCGTGGTGGTTCAGAGATTGGACAAAACACCCTCACCCGTTTTTATCTGTTCCATATAGTGCTCCTGCCTCTTTTGATAATAGTTGCTATGATGGGTCATCTTTATCTGATTCGTACCCATGGAGTCAGTGAACTGAAATTCAAAGATGATGAAAATTTGGAAAAGAAAACCTTCCCTTTGTGGCCCGATCATGTTTTTCCATCTCATCGTAAGCTTTTTTCCAGCTTACCGGTTTGAACTTTCCATTTTTATCAAAATTGCCGTCTTCATCTACACGCATCAGGGATCGTTTCAAACGGTCGGCCCCATACATGATTTTGGCATTGTAATATCCTTTAATGCAATTTAAACCCCTGTTTACTGGTGCGGCCGGATCACCTTTCACAGCAACAATTCTTTTATCTTTTGTGGCTACCATGATGCCACATCCTG
>JBHOSY010000223.1:0-5967 GCA_042584165.1 Bacteroidota bacterium
TTATACATCCGAGCAATCGGGCTTTGCAGATACATACACGGATCACCCGACTTACGACAATCAACCGTTCTTTCACACAGTTCCTGGAATGGAAAAGTATCAAAAGAAGTACGATCTCATCCGTCATTATCAGGAATTATTTGTTGACAAGATCTTGTCCTACAGCCTGGACTACGGGAATGTTCTTTATTGTATGAACAATGAAACATCCACTCCAGCGGTCTGGGGGAAGTACTGGATTCGGTTTATTAAAGCTGAGGCAATCAAAAAAGGGATAATAATTTGCACTTCAGATATGTTCGATGATGCTTTCGATGCCGACAAAGCAAAACATACTCCTATCATCTTCAGAGATTCCGAACACTACATGTTCGCCGACATCTCACAGGTAAACAGCCGGATCTATGATGATATGCATTGGGATAGGTTACAGCTGCTTTTAAGCTTGGTCAATGTACATCCGCGTCCAACCAATCATGTCAAGATCTACGGTGGAGGCTACTCTACCTGGGGTACTGGTTCGCATGAGGATGCTATTGAACGATTCTGGCGAAACCTGTTAGGCGGCTCTGCTAGTGTCCGGTTTCACCGTCTTGGTCCCGATGAAAGCATGGGCTATAACCAATACCGGAAAGGGAGCATCAAAGCAGCGCGGATTATGGAAAAACAGATTAAGTTCTGGGAGATCACACCGCACATGGAGTTACTTAACAACCGTGAACCAAACGAAGCCTACCTGGCAGCAAAACCCGGAGAGAAATATGCCCTTTATTTCACGTATGGAGGATCTGTTGGGCTCGATTTGTCCTCAACCAAAGGGCTTTTCGAAATTACATGGATTAGCATTACGGAGGGTAAAACCGTACGGACAACTTCTGCTGAAGTTTATAAACGTACGGAAAAAACAATTGAAGGAGGAAGTATTGTGACTTTATCTGCTCCATACAAAGGTGGTTGGATTGCTGCAATCGTGAAGAAATAAAACCATGCCGTCATTTTCGCGATAGTAGTTATCAAATGTTGTATTCTGGAAAAATCCGTCATAGGTGTTAACTGGATAAAGCCAATTATTGGACCTGTCCATATCCTAACGGGAGAATGTGTTTGGAGGTGATATAAAAGGGTGGGTGAATAGGTATTTATTAGATCAAACAAAACAAAGAATCACAGAGAACACTTAAAGGTTACATTGAAGTCGTAGTGGATTTTACTATTCCCTATACATTTCGATGGATTTTTCTTTCGCCATCGTTGATCTTATGACCAACGATTTTTTATTGTCCATTGATTTTTGGTAATGATTAAAGCTTGTTGGTGATCTACCTTCCATCGGTCGCCATAGGCTTGCCGACGGCGAAGCACAAAAGCTTCGGCAGACGAAGAAACACCAACAAGGGCAAGGAAGAGGTCAGCCTTCTCCCTATAACTGCTGGACTCGGTTGAGGATGGCGGAGTTATTTGTTTATTATTGCAAAAGGTTTTCAAGGAACAGGAAGGCTTTCCTGGCCTCAGCATTGATAAACGAGAGATCCCCTTTGCTGAGGCATTCTACAAGCAACGGACCTTGATTAAAGCCACCCTGCTTGAGACGATCCATGACCCCGGGAAAGTCTACCATACCAGTTCCCGGTGTTAACTCTACATCTTTTGGCATACGGAAATCTTTAATACTCATTCCACATACCAGACCATCAACTTCAGCAGCATCATCAACCGGATTTAATTTGCCATCTGAATAATAGTAAATGTTGCCAGGATCATACCAGACCCGAAAGTTCTTATGCACTACTTTTTCAATAAGCAGGCGGCAATCGCGTCCTGTTGGATTTAACGGACCATGCGGTTTAACGCTCAGAACTACATTCTTACTTGTAGCATAATCGCAACATTCGGCAACAACTTTGTAGTATCGTTCTTCAAGTTCTGGAGTATTAATACCCAGAAGTAATAATTGCGAGCAATCACAAATAGCAGAATTATCTATCAGGCTCTTTAATCCCATTATTCCTTCCTTAACAGATACTTTAACACCAAAGTTGGCACCAAGTACGCATCCGATTTTGAGATTCCGAGACTTCGCTTCCTCATTTACTAAGACGGCCTGTTCAGGTGTGGTCTCACTGGTAATGATCCTTCCCGATTTGGTGGACATAAGACCAACATACCTGAAGCCGGCTTCAGCAATACCATCAAATGCGACCGGGTAATCGTGTTGTGCCCATGGCCTTGTAAAGCAGCCTAATTGCCAGGAAGGTGTTTTCGTTGCTGAAAAAAATGCAGCACTGGTAGAAGCAAGCATGACTTTGCCTATAAAGTGACGGCGTGTAATAGGATGGTTGATCATATAAGCGCGAATTTTGTGTTTCATATAATGTTTTTCCTGTGATTACCTGTTTTCTTTTTCCAATTCGTCAATCCTCTTAAACATTGCTTTGAAAGCATCTGCCGGACTTGTTCTTCCTCTGGAATCTAATTTTGACTCCCCGTAGTAACCATCTATAAATTCGTCAGTACCACCCCATACAGTCTGCATCATTCCGTAATATCTGGATTTCATTTCTGGTGTGGCATATTTCCTGAATTTTGCCATGTCTTCGGTCTGAATGATAGCAGTCGTTGATGATCTCCCGGTACTGGTTATAACCCTGAAACCTTTCATGGCAAAATAGACTGCCGTCTGGTCAGGCCTTTCATAGTGCCAGTCACAGATCACCACATCCTTCGGTATCATATCTATAGCCCGATATGTGTAATTATAGCTTGCTTCCCATGAACCCAGGCCGGTTGTTTTTCCATCTATTAAACGGTCTCCCCATATCCACAGCTCCCTGTCTGTCTTATCCAGGTGATTTTTGATTTTATTTACCTCCCCGGCAAAAAGTTCAGCTTTGTCCACACCAGCGCAACGCGGACATTTGTCATCCCCAAGATAAAATACTTCATCCAGACCTGCATGGAATGCGTCAGTTTCAAAGACATCGCATATCTCATCAATAAGGGCAAAAATCACTTCGTGAAGATCGGGATGACGAGGACAATAACTTTTGCAATACAAATTATCACTATTTGGCCAGCTATATTTTTCCGGCATTTTTATATGAGGCGTTTCATCGAACTGAGGGAATTCTCTTAAAAGTATATTCGGTGTGCTACGCCACGATTGGTGACCCAGTAAATTAATCTGTGGAATTATTCTGATTTGATTTTTCTTGCAGGCGGCAACCATTTTTTTAACATCTTCTTTTGAAAGCGATCCGGGTTCTGCGAGTTGAGGATAACTTTCAAACTGGTAGTTGAAATCTTTATCGCAAACGAATAAAACCAGTGTGTTGACACCGAGAGGGGTCAACTCTTCATTGATAAATTTCACGAAACGGTCAACCTCTTCATGTCTAGGAGATTTACAACTAAAACCTTTAACTTGAAATAATTTTTCAGCAGAATCCTGCCCAAAAGCGACAGTTTGCCATATCATTGCCAGGAATAGAACGGATAAAATAATAATTATATGGTGAAAAAATCTGATAATCCACGAATGAATTGATATTAAATATGTCATAATTTAAGAATGTATAAATTAATAAAAGAAAAATCAGATTCGCTCACATACTCAGCCATCATTTATTATTTTTAATCCATCAGTGTCCACAGATTTCATCACATTATCGGACCAAGGCTTGTTTTGATCTATCAGTTTTTTTATCAATAGGCTCTCCATTGGATTATTTGACTTAGGCAAATAATTGATAACTTCAATTAGCACTTGATCCTTGATTTTATGTTCTAATAATTTATCAATTATGTCACGTTTTTTATAAAAGGAAACCTCTTTAAATACTTCCCACAATTGTTTCTGCATAACAAGTGTATTAGCATTGATCCATTTTAAAGCTTCAAAACCAAGGTAATGATCCGCGTTTCTTGTGATATTGAGCAATAGCAGATTGGTATTGTCATCAATTTGAGATGAATCCAGGTGCTCTATCGCCCATTTCCAATAGCTTTCTCTGTCACTTGACAAAAAATCAGTTAGTCGCACGTTTTCATCTTCTGTCAAACTAAATGTATTACTCTGCAGGTTATTAACTATCTCTTCGTCATGTACAAATTCCCATAAGGTATATATTGTGTACAATGCCCCGGAAATATTATCCTGTTCCCGGACAAAAGGGGCAGTAGCACCCGTATAAGCATCTATTTCTCTATCGACTAATGATTTTGTGCTGTCAACAATCAATTCGCTGATTGAGTACCCAGCTAACGGCCATTGTGGATCACTTAAAATCCGGTCAAGCTTTTCATAATCAGCAGCTTCGAAATGCTCATGATCAATTTTTGTAAGGAATCTATCAGGCGGTAATTGAAAATTTAAATATGTCCCTACTAAATCCCAATAGGTTTTTACAGTAACCAACAAACAGCCTCCTGATTCGCAAACTGGTGTTACCAAATCGGTGTAATAAAACTTCGGTTTATTATTTTCGGTATAGGCAATTCTTAAGTCATAGGAAAAAGTATCCGTCTTTGAATATTCAAATGTTGACCTATGAATTGCACGTTCAGATGCAAGTGTAAGATCAGTAATCTCAAATGGATTTTGGGCGAATCCAAAAGAATAGATCATTGTCACTACTATTTGTATAATTAACCTGATCACTATTTTGATTTTGCACGAGTCATCTCTTTACTTAAGGAATCCTGAGGCAGGTTAGCATCCCATTCCCGTAGGGTAGTTACTAAAAGCTGTGTATCCAAATCATTTGCTGGTTGTCCGGATTTTACAGATTGAACCGCTGCAGTGCCTGCTGCTTGTCCCATCATAGAAGCTGCAGGCTGAACACGTATGGATCCATGAACCCTTACATCGCTCGAACTGCATCTTCCTGCCACCCAAAGGTTAGACAATCCTTTTGGTACCAGGATGGAATAAGGGATTCCGAATTGTTCACCAGGATTTAGCCTACCTGTTTCCGCATATTCTTTTTTGAATCGATTAAACTCGTCCAGAGAGTCATTATATGGATGTATATCGACGGCCTTATTGAAAATACCAATCTGGTCGGGGAATTCACGTTTCGATATATAATCGTCAAAATTTATTTCATATTCACCAACGATCCTTCTAGATTCACGAACGCCCATAACCGAGGCGGTTGTTGCATGTTCAATATTTTCACAACCAGGTGCATATTTTTTATAAAAGGCCAAATATTCTTTAGCAATTTTTCTTCCTAACATCATCCCCTTGCTCAGGCTTTCGCATCTCAGTGCATTCAGATTAAAAACGTGTCCTCCATTCAAATATCCTATTGATTTAGTGACCAGACTCATCCCGGGTAGATGCCTATCAGTGTGTGTAAAATCCCCATCCTCTATTGCTTTTAACAGTTTTGGGTCTTCGGTGCCGATACCTTTATATTTTTCAAAATCGATGTTAGCGAAATAAGAGCAAAGGGTTGCAGGCATTATATTGGGTGTGTCTCTACCTGCTTCACGGCATTTTACACCACATAGATCAGCCAAAACAGCATCACCAGTACAATCAATGAACGTCTTGGCTTTCACATATCGAAATCCTTCTACATTATTGATAATCACACCATTCACCTTCTTTGTACGAGTATCAACATCTGCATCAACTGCCCGTGTAAAAAACCGTACTTCTACCCCAGCCTCTACGACATATTCATCTAACAGCAGCTTGAGTCCTTCAATCTGAAATGGTGTCCAGTAATGATATGTTTTGGAATAAATCTCCGGTTTTACCTTCGGTCCTAAAAATCTCCTTTTATACATGGTGTCCACTAACTCTTTCATAAACCCGCCTACCAACATTCGCTCTCCGTTACTCATTGGATCGAAGGCAGATACCAAACCGGAAGTTCCCATACCTCCGAGACAACCCGTCGCCTCCAGTAACAATACTTTGGCACCGAGTCGCCCGGCACAGTGTATCCAGGTACATGG
>JBHOSY010000224.1:0-5920 GCA_042584165.1 Bacteroidota bacterium
TGGAGGCAGATATTGTAAGTTTTCCACGCAAGGATTATCTCCCAATTCGACAGCTGATCGCCAATGAAACGGGGATCCCGGTTGAAAATATCCTGCTGGGATGTACACATAACCATGCAGCCCCATACCCCGGAGAAAAGAATAAAGATTCCAGTTGGTCTAAATCGCTGAATGGTGAAATTGTTAAGACCGTAAAAAATGCTATATCCGACCTGGAACCTGTTAAAATCGGTGGTGGTACAGGGAAATCTTATATCGCCATGAACCGAAGAAAAAGGATGGAAGAAACGGAATCACACCTGAGCTTCGATGAGAACAACTCCAGCCAGTCGTACGGCAAGTACAAAACCGGGAATCCGGTTGAAATACTGGAAATGGAAGGTGTATATCGGCTGGGATCAAATCCGGGCGGACCCATCGATGATGAAGTCGGAGTTTTCAGGATTGATAAAATAAACGGACAACCAAAGGCTGTTCTTGTTAATTATTCGTGCCACGGTACTTCGCTTGGTGGACGGAACAATACCATCAGCCCTGAATGGAATGGACATATGCTGGAATACATTGAAAAGAACATTTCAGGAGTAACCGGAATTTTCCTGCAGGGAGCAGCCGGGGATATCAATCCAAGGTTTGTTGGTGGTCTTGAAAAGCATATTGATGACCTGGAAAAAACAGCAGGACTGGGACATGAGATAGGAAAAGAAGTAGTCAATGTTTATACCGGAATTACAACTGCTATACCAACCAATGCTGAGATCCGACTTATACAGAAAGATATCATCTGCCCGAAAAGGTACAGGGAGGTTATGAAAGATTTCAGAAGCACCACCCTGCCGGTAACAACGACTGCTTTGAAAATAGCCGATTTCACGTGGGTGACATTCCCCGGTGAACTGTTTCATGAAATAGGACAGCAGATTAAGGCAAGTACCCATTCTCAGTATAGTTATCTTGTAGGATACTGTAACGGTTCTGTTGGGTATCTTCCAACACAGCACTCACATAGTGAAGGTGGATACGAGCCCAATGCCACACCCTTTGCCCCGGTAACGGAGAAGACTTATGTGAAGGGGGTTGAACAGTTGTTGAGTGATTTATACTAGTATGATCGGAGTCTCTGTCTATGGCAGGGGAAATTTCCAGGAAACTCTGATAGTGGAAATAATATTAGCTTATGGCCTTCTTAATTGATTCCTGCAATCAACTCATCTAATTTTATTAAATATTGCAAATTGCATATATAAATCGAAGAAGTCATGGCAAAATTTGCAATAATTCATCTACCATTGATTACACACCTTATAAATTACTAATCTCAATTATCCGAGCGCGAAATTCCGTTTTGACTCTTATAATGATATAAATACCTTCCTGAAAGTAAGTTGCACTATCATTAAAGTAATTTAAAAACGAAACCATTTAGTTATGAAAAGAGAAATTTTATTACTCGCGACAGTTGTTATGCTTTGCCAGGCAGGGTTAAAAGCACAAACAAAAAAAGGACAATCGTTAGTCGGTGTTACAACAGCACTTAATTTAGCCGAATTTGGTTATGGAACCAGCCCGAGTATTATGCGCATCGGATCTTCAACTTTTAAAACCAAATCTAATGCGGATGGTTTTGAGGAGGACGATCCATCCAAAGCTTTTGGATTCAGTATTTCTCCGAAAGTTGGTTACCTGTTTTCAGAAAATCTTGCCCTTGGGCTGGACCTAGTTCTTTCATATTCCAGTCAGAAACCTGGTGGTGATTCTGATTATAAAAGTTCTAACACGATTATGTGTATTGGTCCTTTTGCCAGGTATTATATCCCCGGCGAAAAAGTATATCCTTTCTTTGAATTAGGAACCACAATTGGTTCGGCAAAAGATAAAAGTACCTATAATGGTGATACTGATGAATTTACAACAGGTATTTTTACATATCATGGTGGTTTCGGGCTTGCGATACCAATTGGCGAGAAGGTAACGTTCGATGTGTTAGCAGGGTACACTTCGTCGACCCTAAAAGACAAAGAGGATAACGAAGATAACTGGCGATATGTACTTGGCACATTAGATATCAGGCTGGGATTTGTTGTATATCTTGGTAAAACAGAATAACCATTTTAAATATCTCATTATAAAGCCTCAATAATGATTCTAACCATATCTTTAGAACTTTATAAAGCTTAAGGCAATCCAATATGGTATTTATGGTAACTGTTAAATATGTTTAGGCCTTCTTGGTGATAAATCTTGATGTCTTGGAGTCTTTGTGGCAATAGATTCAGCCACGAAGGCACCAAGGCAGAAAGAAAAAGCAGTTGATTATTATAAGAATAACAAACGTTTCCACACAACATCTCTTTGTGCTTTCCCCTTTAAGTCTCTTTGAGTGAAGCTAAAATGACGTTGAGGATAGCCTACCTTAAAATCTGCTTTAATTGATCATCGAACAATTGATTAAATGTATCAGGATCTTCCATCATTAAAAAATGGCCCACACCGTCCATCTGTAAATTTTCAAACACAGGATGAATATTTTTAAATGCTTCTATTTGTGGTTCTTCTCCGGCTCCAATACAGATAATTGGAATACTATTAGACGATTTCAAGGAATTCCCAAAGTCTCGATAAACATATTGAAAAAGATTAGCAAATGCATCTATTCCAACTTTCGGAACAGCAGATGACATATCATCAACTACCCAATCAACCAAGACTGAATCGGATTCCGGAACGAACATCCCTTTTACCATCGTACTTACACTCGATTTGAAGTTTTCTGCAAACTGCCTGCGATGTTCTTTTTCCATAGCCTGTAGCTCTTCTTCGGTTTTTGGTCCGGGGATCCACCCATAAGAATCAATCGGAAATATAGCCGTGGTTTTTTCTGGATTTTGTAAAGCTGCCTCCAGAACAACATATCCTCCTAATGAATGTCCAATCAGTATAAAATTATTCAGTTGGAGTTGGTTGGTCACAGCAGTAACATCATTTGCAAAAGAGTATACCGTATAGCTTTCACGATCCAATCCTGATTCACCATGCCCTGCCAGGTCAATAGCTACTACCTTGTAATTGTTCTTCAGGAATAGGATTTGTTCTTCCCAATAGGATTTATCGCAACACCAACCATGAACTAATACCAATGCATTACTTCCATCACCATGAACCTGGTAGGCAATGTTTACGCCATCAGATGATTTTACAAATTCAGTCTTTGAACTGTCAGCCTGATTTTCCTCTTGTTTACAACCGAATAAAATAATCGCAAGAAGAATAGTTATAAGGATTTGTGATGGTCTCATATTAGCAGGATTAATAGATTAAAATTCAATAATTAAAGAACATGTGATTTTATCTTAAAGTTCCATGAAACAATTGACTCTTACAAAAGTTAAGAGACATTCCATTTTTCAGGGCATTGGTTTGTTTCAAGGTTTATAATAGATGGTATAGATACGAGCGATGACACTTGCGCCAGGATGCTAAATGGAACAGATACGAAAACATATAGAATTCACAAATAAAAAGATCTTAATTATTTAAATTGCGTTGGAATAATAGAACTGCATTTACTCTAATTAATTTCCAATGAAAACATTACTAAAAAATATCCCAGCAACAGCAGCAATCATCCTATTTGTTTTAATGTCCATTCATGTTCATGCACAAAATCCGGCGTTTGAATTTGAATTTGGAGAAGCCCAGACATTGGATCGTATCACATCCGGGATCAATGGGGATAGGTCTACGCTTAAGTGGATTAATGTGAATACGGAAAAAGACACCTGGTCAAGGCAGAATGACCTGTTGATTTGCTCTGGCAATCCCATAGGTGTAGCACGATCTGAAAAGCAATATGAAAATTTCCTGTTGCATATTGAATGGAGACATATGGAACCGGGAGGAAATTCAGGCGTTTTTGTATGGAGCGCCGCTGATCCAAGGGAAAAAAATCGATTACCAGATGGTGTTGAAGTGCAAATGCTGGAGCTGGATTGGGTGAAACTACGCAAAAGAGATGACTGGGATCCGCCGTTGGCTTACGTACATGGAGAATTATTTGGTGTCGGTGGCGTTGAAACCATTCCTGACAATCCAAGGAACACGCGGAGTAAATCCATTGAAAACCGGTGCAAGGGAAAAGGAGAATGGAATACCTATGATGTGGTATGCGTGGATGGCGTGATCAAACTGTCGGTCAATGGTAAGTTCGTCAATGGTATTAGCAAGGCTGCACAAAAGAAAGGATACATTTGTTTGGAATCAGAGGGAGCGGAGATACATTTTCGCAATCTGAAAATAATTACATTACCACCCGGAGTCACTTCTCCAGATCAGATGGCAGCGGAGATTGAATAGTATTATTTCGGACACAGAGAGAGGTGCGGACCTGGCTGTCGGCATTCAGGGAAGGCAATAAAACGCGGATTGATCCCATTTATTAATCTAAGTGACAGATATTCAGGCAAACTGTTAACTGTTAACAGTTAAAAATATTTTTAGAACCTTCTATATGTACTTTTACATCAGAATAAGTAACACTTTTGAAACTATATTTTTTCGTTATGAATCGTCGTGAAATGCTTCTGAAATCCTCATTACTTGCTGGAGGATTCTGCACCTGTTCAAATATCTTTGGAAAAGATGATCCCAGGTCCAATTGTTGTTTTACCCCGGAAATAGAACCGGAATGCCTGGCTTTCAGGGATGGTAAAGCCATTATAGATCTGGATAGAACACACACGATTAATGAGCCTGGATATGCCGCATTTATTATCGATGAGGAAAAAGGAATTGATATAATCCTTGTACATGCCGATGAAGGTGAATTTTATGCGTTACAGAGATTATGCACTCATGGCGGTCGTTCTATAAGTTATATCCATGAAAGGGGCAAATTACAGTGCAATAACTACAATCACTCCACTTTCGATCTCTCAGGAGAAGTATTTAAAGGCCCGGCTCCCAGATCCCTGGTCTCTTATCCGGTCGAACTTAATATGAATCAGCTTGAAATTTCAGTGAGTTAGGATCATGAAAAATACAATTCTCAGATCCCTCTTAATCATTATCATGATTGGATGTTCTCAGAAAAGGGAGAATGATCTGTCGAATACTTCTGAAGAGATATGGTTAAATCCATTAGACAGCATGGTTTACACGTGGATTCCCCCGGGGAAAATGATGATCGATGCTATGGAAAAAGTCGGAGAAGAGACACGTACTATTCGGAAAGAGGTCAACATCGGTCATGGATTCTGGATGAGTAAAACAGAAGTTACTGTTAGACAATTCACTGCATTTATTAACAGCACAAATTATGTCACAGAAGCAGAAAATGCAGAACATCGATTCAATTGGCAATCACCGGGATTCGACCAGGAACCTGATCACCCGGTAGTATATGTCTCCATCAATGACATGAAACAATATATGGAATGGGTTGGTGCAGAAGTCCCAACACAAGAAGAATGGATCTATGCAACTCGTGCTGGAACACAAACAAGCTATTACTGGGGAGATGAGTTTAATGAAGATTACTTATGGTACAGAATGAATACTTCCGGTGGAACCCAACCTGTTGGAACCAAACTTGCCAACAACTGGGGATTGCATGACATGATTGGGAATGTATATGAATATGTGAGTGTTTGTAATGAAAATTACATTGTTATTGGATCCTCCTGGACACGGTGTCATAGGTATTCTTCTCATAATCGAGGTGACACAGTGCAACTTCCACTGGGAAAAACAGGTGAATTCCGGCTTGTTGATTGCACTGCCGGTCTTATAAATCCATGGAATGATGATACAGGATTCAGGTGTGTCAAGCATAATAATTGAGATTGTAGTTGTTTTCGGGTGATATCTCCGGATCAGGTAGCTGTGGAGATTGAATCGCTTACTGAGTTTAAAGTCGTCGAAC
>JBHOSY010000225.1:0-5879 GCA_042584165.1 Bacteroidota bacterium
AATTAATACATTAACTAACAATCCAAAAGTGGTCAGTACTATTTAGGCATTGACTTTGACTCTTCGCAAGTCGCATATCGTCAATCGTGTATCGTCAATCACATTTTATTTTTATCCTGATACACCCTCACATAATCCACGATAAAATAATCCGGATATTCGACGGTTTCAGGATCATTTGCCCAGCCCTCACCGATCGCCCAATCCACCGTCCAGAGTTCACCCGTCACTTTCACGTAGGCAGAAACCTTGGAAACACCTCCGGAACTCGTCCTCCACACCTCAACATCATCCACAAAAAATACGTATTCCTTCTCAGTCCATTCAAGGGTGAATGTATGAAATCCATCCCGGATTCCGGCAATGATTTTCTGTATATGATCAGATTTATGAGCATCTCCATATCCATCCCAATGCAGGGCGAAATTCAGGTTATCCGTCCAGCCGAATCCTTCGAAAATATCTATCTCTGTGCCATCTTCTCCGGAATTATTAACATGAGCCACCCCGTTTGACATAAGCCAGAACGCAACCCACCAGCCTGCCTGTTGGGGTAACTGGCAGCGTATTTCGAATTTTCCAAATTTCTGTTGAAACATACTGTACGAACGAATTGCACCCGTTGAATAATCATATGGATCGTTATCATTATTCCGGTTATCGATCTTTTTTGCCCGGATCACCAGGTTACCATTCCCATCCAGGTAAGAATCCTCTTTTAGCCACCAGCCATCCGGTCCGTTATCATTATTCCTTCGATTATATTCCGGCTTGTTCCACTTTGAACCATCGATTTCAGTTCCATCAAATTCATCACTCCAGGATAAAACATATTCTATCTCACCCTGTTCCTGTTCTTCTCCTTCCTTCTCACATCCCCCATAGAATACAAACGCAGCCATTGTTACTGATAGAAATAATATATTTCTTATAATTTTCTTCATGATGCAAAAATACCCCTTAATTCGCGAATCGCGATTTGCGAATTCAATAAAATTAACTCACACATCCTTCTTTTTGAATACAAAAATCTATCTTACTTTTATACTTCTTTAAAAATGATGTAATCATGAAAAGATTTACCAATTTTTTAATCTCGACCTCTTCGTTTATTGATTTCTTGATTTGTAGATCTGCTGATTTAGGTAAGCAGTTCACTTCATCTAACCACCTTCCGGCTTCCGGCTTCTGGCTACTATTCTTAGCTTTTATCTCATTTTCCTCATGCCAAACAAAGGATACCTCCAAAGAAAAAATCAACAACTATGAATCATTAATTCAAGACTTCAAATCCCCTCCAATCATATACTCCACGGCCCCTCTCTGGGTGTGGAATGATGAAATCACCCACGAAAAAATAGATTTTCAGCTGGCTGAATATAAGAAAGTAGGCATCCACCAGGCCTTTATACACCCCCGGCCCGGACTGATTTTCGAATACCTGAATGATTCCTGGTTCGAACTGGCAAAATATACCGTCGAAAAAGGGAAGGAACTGGATATGAACATCTGGATATATGATGAGAACTCCTACCCCAGCGGGTTTGCCGGGGGGCATGTCCCAGCTTCTTTTCCTCCTGATAAAGATCCGGTCGCAGGTCTGCAACTGCAAAAAATATCTGAATTGGACGACGCGGACCTGGAAAAATATATCATAATCATAAAAAGAGATGGTGATTCATTTAAAGATATCACGGATAATTCAGGCAATTACCTCGATCAACGTGGAGAATATTATGCTTTTTCGAAGTGGTACTATCCAAAACAGGGCTGGCTTGGCGGGTTTACATATGTTGACCTGCTTGATTCCGGAATTACTGAGAAATTTATTGAACTCACAATGGATGGATACAAAAAATATATTGGTGAGGATTTCGGTGGCCGTGTCCCTGGTGTATTCACAGATGAGCCTAACATTGGAGCCAGTGGAAGGAATGTGATCCGTTTCACACCCGCACTTTTTGACCGTTTTGAAAAGGAATATGGATATAAACTATCAGATAAACTACCATTTCTTTATGAAGAAATTGGGGATTGGAAGAATGTCAGGCATGATTATTACAAGCTTCTACTGACCTTGTTTATCGAACGATGGTCCAAACCCTTTTATGATTATGCCGAAGCCAATAATCTCAATTGGACCGGGCATTACTGGGAACACGGGTGGCCCAATCCATATCATGGGGGAGACAACATGGCCATGTACGCCTGGCATCAGTGGCCGGGAATTGATATGCTCTTTAACGATGAAGAAGGCAGACCTGATCAGTTTGGAAATATTCGCTCCGCAAAGGAATTGAGTAGTGTGGTGAACCAGTTGAATAAAGAAAGAGCACTTTCTGAAACATATGGCGGTTCCGGCTGGGAACTATCCTTCTGGGATATGAAACGGCAGGGTGACTGGGAATATGTACTGGGAGTTAATTTCATGAATCAGCACCTGACTCACATGACCCTCAAGGGTGCCCGAAAGCGCGATTATCCCCAATCCATGTCATATCACACCCCCTGGTGGGATCATTACAAGTATTTGAATGACTATTATACCCGGATGTCCTATGCATTATCACAGGGGCAACAAGTCAATAAGATCCTTATTATTGAACCTACCTCAACAGCCTGGATGTACCATTCACCGGGAGGTTCCCAGATCGAGAAAATGACAGAAATCAAAAACTCATTCCATGAGATGTTAAACATGATGGAGAAATACCAGGTAGAATACGACCTGGGTTGTGAAGATATCATAAAGGATCATGGCCGTGTTGATGGAAAATATTTTGTCATCGGTGAAAGATCTTATGAATTAGTAGTGATCCCTCCGAATTTCGAGAGTTTTGAAAAATCAACTTTCGGCCTGATCAATCAATATCTCAATAAGGGCGGCAAAGTTTTATCTTTTGCAGGTATACCACGTTATCTTGAAGGGGAAGAATCCCCGAACATGATCCAGTCTATAGAAAGTGCAGGGAACAAATGGATCAATGAAGAAAACCTGACTACATCGATCATTAATGAGCATTTCTTGTCGAATGGTTTTCAAGCAATTGATCCCGATAACTGGCAGGGCAGGGTGTTTCACATGCGCAGGCAATTTGGTGATGGCCAGTTGATGTTCTGGACGAATTATGATAAGACCGCTAATGCACAAATCAGGTTTAAAACCAAAGGCGCTTTTGTGGTTGATATGAATGCCTTTACCGGGGAATTAACAGGATTACCAGCCGTCGAAGACAAAGGAATGGTCCAGGTTGATCTGGGATTACCTCCTGCAGGATCAGCCCTGTTATACATATCAGATAAAAAACTGGACTTGCCAATAGGAGGGATCATGAAGTTAAATCAACCGGTTGCGATCCAGGCTTCAGAAACGATGGTTAATAGACTGGAACCAAATACGCTTACACTGGATTATTGTGATCTTCACCTGAATAACAAAACCTTTAATGACATATATTTCTATGTTGCGGCAGACAGTATATACAAATTCTACCTGAAAGAACCGTATGGCGCTGCAAACTATAATCCATGGAGCCACGCAGTACAATACAAAACCAATATTCTTGATATGAACGACTTCGATCAGGAATCCGGATTTAAAGTTGTTTATCCTTTTTACATCGAAAAAGGATCTATCCCAACTTCCTTAAAAGCGGTCATTGAACGTACACATCTTTATTCGATTCAAGTTAATGGCTCACCTGTAGAACCCCTGAATGGGGAATGGTGGCTGGATAAAGATTTTGGTGTGGTAGATATAGCCGGGAACTTAAAAACCGGAAGAAATGAGCTCAGTATCACTGCAAAACCTATGGATATACAGGCAGAAGTGGAACCCGTCTATCTGGTTGGCGATTTTAATGTTAAAAATGCTGATAAAGGCTGGGTGATCACATCCTCAAAGGAAATGGATCTGGGTAGCTGGAAAAATCAGGATATGCCATTCTATTCTCATGAAGTAGTCTATGCCAGGAAATTTACCAATGAAAGCGCTAACGCCGATTATAAAGTATCACTTGGTGACTGGAACGGAACTGTTGCGGAAATAAAGGTTAACGGGCAAAGTGCCGGGATCCTTGTATCACAACCCTGGGAAATGGAGATCTCAGATCTTGTGGCAGAAGGAGAAAACACTGTAGAAGTTGTAGTTACGGGAAGTCTGAAAAACCAGATGGGCCCGCATCACAACAATCCACGCAGGGGATTCGTCACGCCCTGGAGTTTCTTTGCCGCCCCGGATCATCAACCACCTGCTACGGAGTATGATCTGATTGATTACGGGTTATATGAGGAATTCGAAATTCTTCAGTATTAATTGATTTTGGTGCTGGGTGGGTAGCAATAAACTTAAGGTTATTTACTCTTCCCTCAATGTCACTGCGACTGTAGGGAGCAGGACGTTGAGGATTTATTGCTTTACTATCCTCAACGTCCACTTCACTCCGTTCCGTGTGACATTGAGGGAGAACAATAAACAGATTAACTTCTCAATTGATAAATAAAGCTGGAAATCACAAGGATGAAAAAAGAAGAACGAAGGATGAAGAACGAATGAACCATTGATCCAATGAACTAATGAACTAACAAGATTAAGCGCCGTAGGTACGGCCTGAAATCGAATTCAGATATTGATCTTTAAATATACAACCATTGTGAATCTTAGCGTCTTGGTGTTGAGAGAAAGATTATTTAATTATTTGATTATTCGCAGCTATTAGATTTATATTGAATTCAGCTATATTTAGGTATTACTTTTTTCACTTTATTTTATTCCGATGAAAAAAATATTTTTCCCCCTATCGCTTATAAGCTTGTGTTTATTCTTTATTGCTTGCATGACCAAAGAAAAAGAAACCATGAGACAAGAAGAAACTGATCCATTCGCCCAGTATCCCAGTACGGTGATCTCCAACGATGAAGTCACCATGAAGATCTACCTGCCGGATGCGGAAAAGGGCCTGTACCGTGCTACCCGTTTCGACTGGTCGGGTGTGATTGGCAGTGTTCAATACAAAGGCCACGAATACTTCGATTACTGGAAAGAAACCCACGACCCAATGGTACACGAGGACCTTACCGGGCCAGTGGAAGGATTTATTGAACCGGGATTAGGATATGCTGAAGCTGAACCGGGAGGGAAATTTATCAGGATAGGTGTCGGTATCATTGAGAAAGAGGAAGAAGATGAGTATGACTGGATGAAAACATATAAGATCGTGGATAATGGAAAATGGAAAATTGACCAAGGTGAGGACTGGATCCAGTTCACACACGAGGTAAACAGTGATTTTGGATACGGATATATTTATACCAAAACTATCAAATTAAAGGGTGCCAGTTTTGTGATCGAACACAGCCTGAAAAATACTGGAGAAAAAGCAATCGAAACCGACCAGTTCAACCACAATTTCTTCATCATTGACGGGAAAAAATCAGGTCCTGGCCTCAACATCAGTTTTCCCTATGCCATTTCCACCGATGCTGATCTGAAAGGATATATGGAAATTAAAGATAGGGATCTGTACTATATCAAGGACATTCCAAAAAGAGACAATGTATATATGGTCCTTGAGGGATATACTGAGGATATTGCTGATCACAAAGTTACTATAGTAAACAAAGAGTCAGGTGCAGGTGTATCTTTATCTATCGATAAGCCCCTGTATCGAATGGTATTCTGGACGTGTGAAACCACGTTGAGCCCGGAGAATTTTATTTGGATTTCAGTTCAACCGGGGGAAGAGGAGAATTGGACTTCAGAATATACTTTATTTGTGGAGTAATCTAATTCGAGATGCTAGGTGCCTTACTAATCCTCGTTTGCACCTTAAATCCGCATGTCCAAGCAATTTCAATCATCTAGATAAGGTTTGCAACAG
>JBHOSY010000226.1:0-5847 GCA_042584165.1 Bacteroidota bacterium
GATGAATCACATGCGTGATCCCTATTTTGATCAGCTTATCGGGGGAGAGGTTTACCGTTCAACAGACGGTGGTGATTCATGGAAGAAACAAAACGAAGACAGTTGCAATGTGAGTGCCAAAGCGGCATACTCATTCAATAAGATCCTTGTGAATCCTGATGATCCGGATAAAATATATGTCAGCAGTGATGTTTTTATATCATCTGAAGATGGCGGTAAAACCTGGAACGATTGTACATGGCCACCTGAAAAATTATTTGTTGATATGTTTGGCGATATCCGGACATTCTGGATAGATCCGGATGATGGACAACATATCATGGTGGGAAGTGATGGCGGTTTATATGAAAGCTTTGATGGTGGGAAAACAATCTATCACAGATACCAGATCCCGCTGGGTGAACTGTATATGGTTGAGACAGATAATGCCGATCCTTATAATATCTATGTTGGGTTGCAGGACCATGAAGTCTGGAAGGGGCCGGTGAACAGCTGGTCAGGACAGGTTCGGTTGGAAGACTGGAATATCATAGGTATGTGGGATGGTATGTATACCAGGGTAGATCCACAAGATAACAAATGGGCGTACTCCACAACACAATTCGGGGGTCACCTCAGGATAAATCAAATGAAAGGTGAAAGAGTAAACATTGAACCAAAAAGTCCTGAAGGAAATCCATCTTACCGATTTTGCTGGACACCCCCTCTCGAGATATCTCCTATTAATCCGCAAATCATTTATACTGGTGGTCAGATGCTATTACGCTCCCTTGACAGAGGCAACAACTGGGAGGAGCTCAGTCAGGATCTGACTACAAACGATCCTGTAAAAATTGCAGGACGGGGTCATATGATGTATTGTACTATTACTACTATTTCAGAATCACCTGTAAAAGCGGGTATCATCTGGATTGGAACGGATGATGGCCGTATTCATATGACACCTGATCATGGAAAAACCTGGCAGGAATTTACTGATAAAATTAACGATCTGAGTGGAAAAACAGATTACTGGTCCAGCCGGGTGCTGGCTTCAATGCATGATGACAAAACTGGGTATGTCTGTAAATCCGGATTCAAAAATGATGATTTTACACCCATGGTTTTTAAAACCATGGATGCTGGTAAATCCTGGGAAAGAATCACACATGGATTGCCTAACTCTCCGGTGAATGTAATTATTGAGGATCCACAGGTATCGGAATTACTATATCTTGGAAATGATGAAGGGGTATTTGTTTCATTTGATGGGGGAAAGAACTGGCAATCTTTCCGTTATAATATGCCTGTTGTACCGGTTAAGGATTTGAAAATTCAATCCCGCGAAAATGACCTGGTCGTTGGTACTTACGGCCGTGGAGCTTATGTGGTTGATGTTTCACTTTTGCAGCAACTGAATGATAGTATAATATCACTTGATGCACATGTATTTAACATAGAAACCAAACCGGTCAGAAACTATTCGGAAAGGGCTTCATGGGGCAATTACGAAATGACTGGGGATAATCATCTTTTTACTCCAAATGAGGCAAATGGTTGGACGATATATTACTCATTCAACCTGAAAAAGAAACCTAAAACAGCTTTAATGGAAATCATGGACCTTAAGGAGAACATTATGGATACGGTTGAAATAGATACCTCAAATGGTATTCATAAGGTCAAATATGACACGTGGGAGCTGACACCCGGTCAGTATAAAGTAAGAATGACTTATAATAATACTATTATTGAGCAATCCGCCATTTTAAGATTTTCGCCGACCTGGCCTGTTGGACCTGTTATTATTGAATAATACCCTTAATTCGCAATTCGCGAATTGCTTTTCAACTCAATTCCTTTCCCTGAAAAATATTTATCTTAAATTAGCGACATCATCATTTTTTGTCGGCTTTTTTTTAAAAAATAAAGTTTTTGATTTTTGATATAGATCATGAAAGTAAAAAAAGCAGTTATTACCGCCGCAGGTCCGGATCAACGAAAACTTCCCATTCAAACCCTGATTGACAGCGATGGAAATGAAAAATCTGTGCTTGAAATACTTATTGAAGAAGTTATCCAGGCAGGTGTGGATGAAGTATGTGTGGTAGTCCATCCCGGGGATGAAAAAAATTATCAGCAGGTTATTGGACAGCATTCGGATCATGTAACTTTTATACACCAGAAGAAAGCTATGGGCTATGGCCATGCACTGTTAAGTGCGGAAGTTTTCACTGATAAAGATCATTTTCTGCATCTTGTAGGTGATCATCTCTATGTCCACCGGTCTGAATCCCGGTGTGCAAAACACCTGGTTGAAACTGCTGAAAAACAGGAATGTTCTGTGTCTGCGGTTCAGGCAACCCGTGAGAGTCATATACCTCATTATGGTGTTGTTGGTGGATCAAGGGTACAGGGAAGCAGTGATCTTTACCAGGTTGATAAGGTAATAGAAAAGCCAACGCCTACTGAAGCCGAACAAAAACTACTGGTGCCGGGATTAAGAGCAGGTCACTATTTGTGTTTCTTTGGCATGCATGTGTTATCTCCTGCTGTTATGAAGATTTTAGGTGAAAAACTTAAAAATAAACCAGACAGCAAATTAAATCTCAGTGATGCCTTAAATGAATTATGTGAACGTGAACAGTACCTCGCTCTGGAAAAAACGGACCTGCGGTTCGACATGGGTGCAAAATATGGATTACTGAAAGCTCAACTTGCGCTTGCGTTAAATGGAAAGGATCGTGACAGAATTATGGGAGAATTACTGGAATTTTTTGGCATGAAAGAATTGAATTCATCAGACAGATAGTTATGGGAAGGTTGGTCGAAATTATTACATCACAAAACCCTGATATTAGAAACCAATCGCTTGATTCCTATTGCAGAGATGCTTCTGTTGATAACCTGATGCTTCAATGCGTAGTACTTGATGATTTCAGACGTGAAAGTCATAGTTTATATGATCGTGTCAGAGCTTTGTTTTTCCTGTATGCCATTCACAGGTTTCATATTCCATTCCGTGATGGAATCTCCAAGGATAGCCTCATTCCCTATGATGCATATGAACATATGCTTAAAAGGCGATTTGAAGAGGCAATTGATATGTTTCTTGATGTTCAAAAAAACCATGGACCTAATGAAGGGATATCAAGTGGACTGGCAGATGCGTATCATCAATTAGCCTTCCAGACATTGGCAGACCAGGTACGTCGGAGTGTGAGATCCACCCTGGGTAATCAATGGATGTTCCGGATAGGGCATCCTGATGATCATCCCTTATACATTCGAAAAGAATTATTAAATGTCGGTAAGGAATGTGGATTATATCCGGTTTTGCATGAGTCTACTCCTGTCAGAATGGATATTTCTCATAGCGGGTGGAGCGATATTTTTTTCCTGGGCATGGATTTCCCACGGGGAGCACAGGTACTTAATATATCCGTAGACCTGCGTGTACTGGATGAAGATAAGAAGGGAAAACCATCTCCCCCAATTGAAACTTTTTTCAGGATCATCGATGAACCGGTTTTGCGTTTGACCAGTGTCGACCTTGGAGCAACAGTTACCATAACAGATCTATCTGACATATTTGATTTCGCCAAAGACTATCTTGGTTTGCTGAAAGCTGCGGTCATTGCATCCGGAATTGTACCACCCGGTATGGAAGGGGCGGGAATTCCTCTATCCAGCCTGATGGAGAAGCTGGTTGGACCTGATAAAGGGATCGAAATCGTCAGCCAGGTAAATAATATACCTAAAGGTTCAAGATTAGCTGTATCTACAAACCTTTTGGCTTCGTTGATCACCGTGGTAATGCGAGCTACAGGACAAACCAGATCTTTAGCTGGTCAATTAACCGAGGAAGAAAGAAGGTTAGTTGCCGCAAGAGCCATTCTTGGTGAGTGGTTGGCAGGTTCCGGGGGAGGCTGGCAGGATTCCGGTGGACTCTGGCCGGGCATTAAACTTATTCAGGGGGTAGAAGCCTCTGAAGGGGACCCGGAATATACTATCAGTCGTGGAAGGTTATTACCCAATCATACGATCCTTGAACAGGAAGATGTATCTCCTGAAACACGTCAGAAACTACAGGATTGTCTGGTCATGGTACATGGAGGAATGGCACAGGATGTAGGACCCATACTCGAAATGGTCACTGAAAAATACCTCCTGCGTTCTGAGAAAGAATGGGAAGGCAGGAAAACAGCCATACAGATCTTTGAAGAGGTAGTTGAAAAATTAAAAGAAGGGCATGTAAAGGAAATCGGTAGTTATACACAGAAGAATTTCGATGGACCAATTCAAACGATCATTCCCTGGACCAGCAATTTATATACAGAAACCTTAATCAGACGGGTTAAGGAAGAATTTGGAGAGAATTTCTGGGGTTTCTGGATGATGGGTGGCATGTCAGGGGGGGGGATGGGATTTATCTTTAATCCGGATTATAAGGAAAAAGCACAGAAAAGACTTCTAGCCATCATGCATGAATCGAAGAAAAAATTCGAACATGCCATTCCTTTCGCTATGGAACCTGTAGTTTACGATTTCAGTATTAATGAAAACGGAACTTTTTCAGAATTCCTGGAATGTGATCAGGCGATTATGCCGGAAGGATATTATACATTAATAACTCCGGGCGTATTGAAAAAAGATATACAATCCCTTTCCGACAGTCAGCGGAAGGAGCTGGAGGTTCTGGGCAGATCCTATAAGAACAATGCGCTTTTTGATAATTTTGTTTCGAACCTGTTCGACCGAATGATACCTCAAACGGATGGAGAAAACGGCAGTGAGCAAACCTTGGAGGAATTGCTGGAGAAGCATGGATTTGACCTGGAACTCCATCAGCAGATCCGTTCTGATCTGAAAGCCGGGAGGATCGGTTTAGCGCAAAACCATTTACCGGTAAACAGTAAAATCGAGGATGTACTAAGCGGGGAAGTGTTTGACATCACACAATTCTCAAACGACAGGTATCAAAAAGCAGGCATGGCCGCGCTCAGGAATGGTGAACTTGTAGTTGTCTCCCTGGCAGGAGGAATAGGTAGTCGATGGACAAAAGGAGCTGGTGTGGTGAAATCCTTAAATCCTTTTTCACGGCTTTCCGGCAAACATA
The DNA here is from genome assembly GCA_042584165.1 of Bacteroidota bacterium. Taxonomy (GTDB): domain Bacteria; phylum Bacteroidota; class Bacteroidia; order Cytophagales; family Cyclobacteriaceae; genus JBHOSY01. The sequence goes on from JBHOSY010000226.1 coordinate 5,099, forward strand.
GAAATTTTGTTGAAACCCACCTTGCAAAGAGCCGTAAGATCTCTAAAGAATGTGGTACCCCGATTCCCCACGTATTCACTACAAGCTATTTAACCCATCAGGCAATTCAGGATTTTCTGAAAGGTGAGGATAATTATGGATATGAAGGATCTCTTTATCTGTCACCAGGAAGAGTGATTGGACTAAGAACGATCCCCATGGAACGGGATCTTCGTTTCATGTGGGAGGAGATGCCACAACAGATACTGGATGAACAGGCCCAGAAGGTTCAGGAAAGTCTGCACAATGCCCTGATAAACTGGGCAAAGGGTATGGGCGAAGGAGAAGATTACCGGGATAATCTCCCTCACCAATGTATTCACCCGGTTGGACACTGGTTTGAAATACCCAATATGTTCCTGAATGGAACGCTTAAAAAACTGTTGAAGGAACGTCCTTCCCTGAAACATATCATGATCCATAATATTGATACGCTGGGTGCTGATGCAGATCCAACCATGCTGGGATACCATATACTGAATGACAAGGCCATGACAGTTGAGGTGATCACAAGAAAACTGGATGACAGGGGAGGTGGATTGGCCAGGATTGATGGAAGGATACGACTGGTTGAAGGATTGGCCCTGCCGGATGAAAAAATCGAATTCGATCTTACCTATTATAATACCAGTACTTTCTGGATTGATCTCGACCGATTACTTGAGGTGTTTAATTTATCCCGGAAAGATCTCTCTAATGATGATAAGGTT
>JBHOSY010000227.1:0-5798 GCA_042584165.1 Bacteroidota bacterium
TGCGCAGGAGAAATACAGAGAACAAGCTTTAAAAGATCTTACTAGGTCGCTGGAGATCCTTCAAAACTGTTATGGGGAACATCATACCGAAGTATCCAAACAACATTTACAGATTGCCAGGTTCTATCAGGAGGTGATTACATTGTATTATGAGTTTGTTGCTCATTTTAACCAGAATATGATCAGCGCCGAAAAAGTAATAGATGAATATCAAATTGAAGATCAGAATGATCAGGAAAACTATGATGCGCTGATAGTGAGATATAATAATCTTCTTTCCTATTTCAAATCTTCTTACCGGGATCTACTGATTTTCGATGAACTCAGGTTGAAACATTATCAAAATGCTTTTCTGGCTGTAATTTCTGATACGTCCAAGAAGGACGTAATTGTCAGTAATGTACTGCGACATATCAAAACTATGGATATAAGTCAATACATAAATTCTCCTGAAACTTTCAGAAATATCCTTTATACAAAATGTCATTATAATAAACCAATGTATAAAGATCTGTCAATAGATGTTATGTATGATGTTTTTACCTGGGCTGCTGTTGATAATGAGGATGTAACCACTTATGGTAATGAACGCAGAGATGCCCTTACAGGAATCAACAATGAATATTTACACCTGGATAAGCTTGAAAAAAACATGGGAAGCATTTCGGACTACGATCAATTAATCGATATTATGATTCAGGGTTATATCAATGAAGACGATCAGTTTGCACTTGCACATCGAACAAAATATCATCGTTTAATTGCAGTAGATCAGATCCTTGGAAACCGTAGGAGATACACAGCCAGAACCAGTGAAACAAGAATTGATCAACTCGATGAGGCCTTTTACTACATTGAGAAGACAAAGGCACTTGTTCTAATGAGTTCCATGTCAGAATCAGAAGCCATAATAAACACTCAAATACCTGCTGAGTTGGTACAACAGGAACAGGAACTTCAGCATAAGATCAGGATATCAAACCGGGATATTGTTATCACCAACTCACAGGAAAGTAAAAATGAATTGAGAAGACTTAAATCAGAATTGAGAGACCTGAAGAATCAACTTGCAAAAACATATCCCCGTTATAACAAAAGTCGTTATAGCCTGGATATTGCCGGATTATCAGAAATAAAAGAAACACTGGATGATAAAACAGCCCTAATTAGCTACTCCACGTCGCCCGATAACATGATTATATTCATAATTACCTCATCAAAAATTGAATATAAGGTCATTAACCTCACCGATGATGAGATTATTAAGCAGGTTAAAGCATTTCGAAATAGCATTTTATACAGATCGGATGAAGCACTTGTGGTTTCAGGGAAAGAGTTATTCGATAAACTGATACCAAAACTGAACAAGGAAATTGACAAACTGATTATCATCCCGGATGGTGAACTTGCTACTATACCTTTTGAAGCACTACTGTCTGAGAAAGTTCCAAAAAGAGAATTGGGCACATATGTTAACTATCCTTTTATGATTCTGAATTACCAGATCAGTTATGCATTTTCGGGTACGCTGTATTTGCAGAATCAAAAAGGGGAACAATATTCTGAATCAAATAAGTTTTTGGGATTTGCTCCGGTATTTTCAGATGGATCAGAAGAGGGCATCGTTCGGAATTCTACGCTTGATGCAATGCAGTCCTCCGGTGAATTAGATGAGAACAGAACCCGTGGAGTATTGAGGAACGGGAAGTATATAAATCCTATCCCCTCCACTGAAACAGAAGTAAATAACCTATATGATCTGTTCGATCAGAAAGGATTTAGTGCAAAAGTATTTACCCATGATAGAGCTTCTGAATCGACTCTCAAGACAGAAGATCTTAATCAATACAAATTCATTCATTTTGCCACTCATGGAATGGTAAATGAAAAACACCCGGAATTATCAGGTTTGTTATTCGCCCAGACAACGGATCAGGATGATGATGGCATGTTGTATTCTGGAGAAATCTACAATCTTGACATTAATGCAGATCTCGTTTCTTTGTCAGCATGTGAAACAGGTTTAGGTAAGGTGGTTACCGGTGAAGGTGTGGTTGGGCTTTCAAGGGCGTTTACCTATGCAGGAACAAAAAATCTTCTGGTTTCATACTGGAAAGTGTCTGATGAAAGCACATCAATACTGATGCAGGATTTCTACAGGAATGCCCTGGACAGTGAAACAAAAATGACGTATGGTGCTGCTTTGCGAACCGCTAAACTTAATATGATCAACAAGGGTACTTATATTCATCCTTATTACTGGTCACCGTTTGTGATTATTGGGAATTAGAAAAAGGAATAACATAATTCAAACACCAAGAATCTAATAACTACAAGACGACAATATCCAATTGTCAATTCAGGAGTTCCATTATTGTCATTTGGAATTTAAGATTTATTTGTAATTTGCTATTTATAACTCCTGAAAACAATCACCTGAAACATAACAATTGCATTTATATGTCAGACCTTAAAACAAAACGCAATAAAGGAAGTGTAACGACTTTTCTGGATTCAGTAAAGAATAAAAAACGGCGTGATGATAGTTATGTGGTATTAGATATAATGAAAGAAATAACAGGATCAGAACCTGAGATGTGGGGAACTTCCATAATCGGATTTGGTACCTATCATTATAAATACAAAAGTGGCCGTGAAGGAGACTGGTTCCTGTGTGGTTTCTCACCAAGGGTTCAAAGTCTGACATTATATATTATGACTGGATTCAGCAAATATGAAGAAATACTCAGACAGATCGGGAAATACAAAACTGGAAAAGCTTGTTTTTATATCAACAAAATAGAAGACATCAACCTGGATGTGCTAAAGGAACTGATTAGGGAATCTGTTGATTTTTTAAAAACTAAAAACCAGAATTAGAATATCCGGATAAAAAAACTTGCCTGCCATTAAAACATAAAGGCACAGATAAAACATTGTAAATAGTATGATAATTAATCTAAATTAATATTTATGAATATAAATAATCATAATAATATTATATCGTTAATATTCATTGCATTTTTTATAGCATCCTGTAATGACGATAGTGAACCTGATCCAAATGTTGTTTTAATTGTTGTGGATGATCTTGGATATGCTGACATGAGTTGTACTACGCTGGCATCTGATGTCAAAACACCAAATATTGACTTGCTGGCTGAATCAGGAGTTCGTTTTACCCAGGCATACGCAACATCACCCATCTGCAGTCCTTCTCGCGGAGGTTTGATCACCGGATGTTATCATGAACGCTGGGGTACGTACTGGTATGGTGGTCCCGGCTTACATATCAATGAATTTAAGACAATAGCCGAGGTTCTGAAAGAAAGAAATTATACCACCGGGTATGTAGGTAAGGTTCATTATGGAATCCATGATTCAGATACAACACATAGAAGTTTTCCTTTGAATCATGGATTTGACTACTATTATGGGCATACATCGGCTCGTAAGCATTACCTGAATCATAAAACGGAAATTGAAGACCGCTTTCAAAAGGTGAAAGAAGAATATGAGCGAACTGGTCAAAGCCTTAAACAACAACCTTTATGGGAAAATTTTAAACATGTAGATACTATCGCTTTCACAACAGAATTGTTTGGTATGAAAGCCTGTGAATTCATTGAAAATAATAGAAACAAGAAATTCTTTTTACAATTATCTTTCAATGCTGTTCATAATTTTACTCACCAGTTGCCGAAAGCATATTTACATGCCAATAATCTTTCAGGGTATCATGACTGGGATCCTGCCACTGAAAATTACTATGAATGGTATAAGGCAGGCCGATATCCAAATAATCCGGAAGGTAGGGCCCATTATCTAGGGCAGCTATCGTTTATGGACAACGCAATTGGTAGTGTAATAGAATGTTTAAAACAAGAAGAATTGTATGAGAACACCCTATTGGTTTTTATTGGGGATAATGGAGGCTCTACTCCTATTTATGCCAATAACTATCCGTTAAGAGGATCCAAATATTTATTATATGAAGGTGGAATCAGGGTACCGGTGATAGTCGCCTATCCAGAAAAATTCAATGAAGGTGAAGTGATTGACAATATGATCAGTGGCATGGATATTCTACCAACCATTTGCAAAGTTGTTGGAATTGAGCCTCCAGAAAATATTGATGGATTTGATCTATCAGAATTACTTACCGGTAAGGATCTTGATAAACAGCATGATACCCTGATCTGGGACACAGGCCATGAAACAGCAGTCAGGGCGGGTAAATGGAAGTATCATACAGTCATTAACGACCGGCATGCCCAATATGAAATGGTTGAACTTGAGGTTGGAGAATTCCTTGTTGACCTGGAGGATAATCCTGGTGAAACGATCAATTTAAAGGATGAATATCCGGAGGTATTTAAGAAGTTAAGGGATACTCATTTGAAATGGAAAGAAGAAATGATGTCGAGGTAGGATTACAGAGCACATAATTCCCAGCCTACGAGCCGGGCCTGCCTGCGGTAGGCAGGATCTCCATAATGGGCACACTGCATATTTTATTGAGATCCCGGCTTGGTATCCGGGGATCAGAGACTGTTTTATTGGGCAGTGATCTTTTTCTATGTACGGATTATATTTCCTTACTTAACTTATATATAACCTCGTAAAGGTTACATATCAAATCATGTACTTAATACCCTAATTATTCCCCCTTTTTCCTGCTCAACTCAAAAACTACGGGATTATGAGCATCCGGGCAGGCAGAGGTCGACACATCCGGATCTTCCAGCCATGGAAATTTTGCATCAAACATCATAGCAAAAGTTTTCGGCAAAAAACTATACAATGCATGAATGCAAATCTTCCCTTCTATCCCATTTTCAGTAATGATGATTTCATCACCTACTTTATGTCCCAAACCACATGTGCCCTTTTGACTGATTACTTTAACCGTTATTTTGTTAGGCATGATATTCTTATTTTCTAAACTGAATTCCTTTTTAATTGTTAAGTCTTTTAAAAGACCAGGAAAAAGGCTTGATGAAGCCATCGTTCCCAATGCCATGCATGAGGTATTCTTACAAAACTTTCTTCGATCTTCTTTTTTCACCTGTGCTTTAATCTAACTGCAAATACGTTAAGTACCCAAAGATTAATTTCTGCGTCTCTGCGGTTGACATTGTCATATATATTCAAAATGTGCTGTAAAATGCCTCAGGAATTCGGGTTCATAAGTGATTTTCATTCCCCTGGCTTTTTTCTTATCATCGACAACAAATTTCAAGGTTTCAATCACAAAATCTATATGACTCTGTGTATAAACCCTTCGCGGTATGGCGAGTCTTACCAGTTCCATATTTGCTGGTATCAATTTACCTGAGTTATCATACCTGCCAAACATCACAGATCCAATTTCCACACATCGTATTCCTCCCTTGAAGTAGATATCGCATACCAGGGACTGTCCGGGATATTCATGAACTGGTATGTGAGAATACAATTCTTTCGCATCGATGTAAACTGCATGACCACCAACCGGTTGAATTATGGGTAATGTCAACCGCAGAGACGCAGAAATTAATCTTTGGGTACTTAACGTAGTACTTTTAATGCGATAATGAAGATAATCTTTATCAAAAACCTCTTTTAATCCCTGTGCAATTGCTTCCATATCCCGGCCTGATAAACCACCGTAGGTTACATAACCTTCTTTGATTATCAACAGGTTTGTACAGGCATCAGCGATTTTTTTATCTTTTAATGCCATAAATCCGCCCATATTCACCAAACCATCTTTTTTTGCGCTCATTATAGCACCATCAGCAAGTTCGAACATTTCC
>JBHOSY010000228.1:0-5775 GCA_042584165.1 Bacteroidota bacterium
ACCGCCCATTCATATAATCAGTTATTATTGTGTCCAAGTTGTTAAGCAATAACTATCTAGCAACGAGTAACGAACAACCAGAAAAAAACATCAACCTCAACTCTCATTTTCCCAGAGTGGTGTTTGTGGATTAGCCAGGCTTAAATATCCCCAAAGGCATACTGTATGGCATCCAGATAAAACTCCAGTATTTGGGGATCCCAGAATACCCGGGGATGATGAGCAATCGTACAATAGAAAACCCGTCCTTGTCCATACTGTCGAATCCAGGCAACTGCGTAATCGTTATCCTCTCGATATACCTTCCCGAATGCACGCCCCTGCTCCATATCCGTCTTCTTTGTGTCAAAGCTCAATAGAACATGGACAAAATCCCTGGAATATGGATCCTGGAACCTGAAGAACTCGTCACGGTAATCAAAATCCTTTCCTCCGAAAACGCGATTAACCGGATGATCCAGATCTTCATTTCTAATAAATACATGCTCGTTATTTTCACGATGTGTAGCACCTCTGGCACCCAGCATCACACCAAATTCGGGCCAGTCCTCATGCGCGCCCGGCCAATGTGTAAAGGCAGCCGTCGTACCATGAACACCCAGCAATCCACCACCCCCATTTACAAAGTCAAGTAGATTTTGGCGGAGTTCTTTATCCTTGAAAAGATTACCAACCGTATTATTAAAAAAAACAGCATCAAATTCCTTCAGATTTTCAGATTGAAAAACCAGTGTATCGAGGGTGATCACTGTTTCAAATGCCCCTGTTACTTCACCCATCCTGGCAAAGGCGTAATTCGCGTAATCAATGGACTGATGCCCTCCGTAATTTACATTCAAATCAAAAATCAGTAAGCGCCGTACTTTCTCCGGTTTCACCGTGGCATTTATTGGTAAGTTTTTTTCAATCAGGGTACGCTCATACACCTTATCAACCAGCAGTTCATCAACAGATCTTGTGATCAATGCCTGAGCTTCTTTGGCAACTATTTGTCCATATACAGATGTCGTAACTATGGTTATAACGAACATAATCCCCATCAATAGTGGAATTAGATAATCTTTCATATTTCAAGAATTTCAAAAAGTTCTGTACTTCAATCAAAAATCTTACATAATTAGAATCTATTTCAAATTAGTAACAATTTCCCTAATTTGTGTCTTTGTGGTTAAATTAAGAACAAAATTATCTATAGATATTTGTTTATATCAACAATCAATTCTTATAAATGAAACCTCTCTCAATAAAACTCGAGGAGCTCACCTGGCCTGAAATCCAGGACCTTTTACAGGAAGGCTGGACGAATGTAATCGTGCCACTTGGTGCCACCGAACAGCATGGTCCGGGTCTGCCTCAGGGGGTTGATACCTGGCATGGGGAAGAAACAGCCTTGCGGGCTGCAAGAAAGCTAAACCTGACCTTGGTAGCGCCGGCAGTTCCATTCGGATATTCTCCTGAACATACGAAATTCCAGGGAACGATATCGTTGCGGGACAAGACATTAGCCCTATTGTTGGAGGATATTGCTGAGAACCTTGTTCGAAGTGGTTTTAAGTTTATTTATTTCTGGTTTGGACATGGAGGGGACTGGGTGGTAGCCAAAGAGGCTCTGCCTGTTTTACGAAATCGCTGGCCAGGATGCATTGTAACCTATACCCATGATGTTGGAAAATATATTGCCGAAACATGGGATAAGTATCCATTAGATGAAGGGATAGACCTTGACGTTTCAGGATCTCATGCCGGGGAATTTGAAGCCTCCATGTTGGCTGCTATACGACCGGATCTCTTGAGGCAGAATGAATTGGCAAAAGGAGATCCGCGCCCCCTGAAAGATATCCTCGATCAAATGATGGAAAAAGGGATTCATACGGTCTCAGAAAACGGTGTACTTGGTGATCAGCGCCCTGCTGATGCTGACCGAGGAAATCGATACCTTGATTGCCTCGCTGACTGGTTAGTTAAAGATTTTAATAAACAGAAATCTTCATATGAGTAAGGATCTTATTAAAATTGGTTTCGTTGGAGCGGGAAGGGTGGCCGACGTACACTATGATGCCATACAGAAATGTAACGACCTGGCCAAATTCGTTGCATTCTGTGATATTCGGAAGGAAGCCATTTCAATACGGCAGGAAGAATGGGATGTACCCGGATTCTTGTCCATGGATGAAATGTTGACAGCAATAGAAATTGATGCCGTTGCAGTATTGCTACCTCATAACATTCACCTGGAATTCATGAGAGATTGCCTTTCAAGGGGCTTGCCAGTATTACTTGAAAAACCATTGGCTGGTAACCTGCAAGAGGCGAAAGAAATTGTACAATTGACAGAAAAAGCAAATGTACCAGTGCTGGTTGGACACAATGGCCTTTTCCACCCAGCCATTGATGCCATCGTTCAATTCGTTGAGGAAGGTTGGATCGGCAAACCGCTCATGGCCTCAGCCAAATCGCTGCAATGGCTTGGTTTCAAACCATGGGATTTCAGATTGAATCGTGAACAAACCGGTGGAGGGGCATGGGTAGACTGTGCCGGTCATTTGATTTACCGGTTGAATGCCATTCTTGGAGAAGTTGACCAAATAACCGGATTTACTGCTGATATTGGTCGAAAGGAAATGGAAGGAGAAGACAGCGCTGTGGCCGTAGTACGATATGCCTCAGGGGTGATCGCCCAAATAGCCGTGAGTTATGGGTGTAAAATGCCGGGTTATGAACTTGACTGGCCATCGGGTTGTGAACAGAACTTGATTATCTCAGGCGATATGGGTATGGTGGAGTATCATATCTGTCCTGAATCCCGTCTTAGATATTATACCGAAAAACCAGGTTCGGATCTTGCTAAACCCGGTACCTGGGCCGAAGTGGACATAAAAGAACCTTTCGAAGTTAGTTTTGATATACAGATGCGGCACTTCCTGGAGTGTGTATTAGGAAATGAAAAACCAAAAGTAACTGTACAGAATGCCTATAACCTGCTGAAAACATTATTAAGTCTATATGAACATCAAACAGATTGATCCCTTTATCTTACATATTCCTGTAACCGGAAATACTGTATCAGATAGCACACATACAATACTACACTGGGGTGTTGTGGGTGCAAAAATTGAAACAGATGAGGGATTTACCGGATGGGGATATACAGGAACTCATGCCTTTTTACCGGGTGACCATGTGATAGCGCAATGCATCAAAAACTGTTATAGCCCTTTGCTAATAGGAGAATCAGTAGAGGATAATGAACTGCTATGGCAAAAAATGACCCGATTTCCTGCCATGTACTGGATTGGCCGGGCAGGTATTACCCAACTGGCAATTGCAGCTATCGATACTGCGTTATGGGATCTAAAAGCAAAAAAACATGGTGTACCCCTATGGAAACTACTTGGAGGCGCCACTATTGACAGGTTGCCTGCCTACAATACAGATATTGGATGGCTTTCCCTTCCTGTTGATACGCTTATACAAGGAGCAGTAATTGCGGTCGAAGTCGATGGATTCAGGGGTGTCAAGATCAAAGTTGGATTTGATGATCCAAAACAAGACCTTAATCGTCTAGAGGCAGTCAGAAATGCTATTGGACCGGATATCATGATGGCAATCGACGGGAATTGCAAGTGGGATGTCCCAACATGCCTTAGTTTTTGTAAAGAAGCAGCCACTTTAGATGTTTTTTGGTTTGAAGAACCAACTTTCGCTGATGACGTACATGGCCATTCCGAACTTGTTGATCAAACATCTATTCCGGTAGCACTTGGTGAATCCCTTTATAACACTGACGCCTTTCAGACCTTTATCGATGCGGAAGCGGTGCATTATGTGCAACCGGATATTACACGGGTAGCAGGAATAACAGAATTCCTCAAGGTGGCCGATATGGCACATGGACGAGGATTGCCAGTAGCGCCTCACGTAGGTGATATGGGGCAGGTACATGTGCATCTTGGTTACTATCACCCGGCCTGCTCGATATTGGAGTATATTCCATGGATCAAAGATGCATTTGTTGAGCCAATATGTATTGAGGATGGATATTACCTCAAACCTGAACTGCCAGGTGCCGGTACTACACCGAAACCTGAGGCACTGGATAAGTATTTACAACCTATAAAGTAACATATCCGATGAAATGCATTATCAATGCGCTGGCTTTTTTCATATCAATGACGCTGTTTGTCTCCTGTAATAATCCAGATCAGGATTTGAATATACTATATGTTGATATCCAGAATGGAAGCGACAATAATTCTGGCAGATCAAAAGAAGAAGCACTTCAAACAATTACCACTGCCTATTCCATCATCCAGCCAGGTGACAAACTGGTTATTCTGCCAGGCATATATTACGAAAGGTCCATCCTGGATGAGTTGGCTGCTACAAGGGATCAACCAATTCATATCGTAGCTGACATACCGGGCGAAACCGTCATATCCGGGGTATGGAAAGAAACTGCTGAAGGAAAAATAATATGGAAGGATGAAGGGAATGGCATCTTTTCAGTTGAAAAATCATTTCCAAGCCTGTTTGCCTGGACAGAGGATCATCATATGTTATATCGTTATATGACCCTGGATCATCTTATGAACGAAATAGTCCCTTCACGAGATCGATATGGACTCTTTAAAGGACCTTCAACAGGATTTGCTTACCAGGATGGGAAAATCTATCTGAAATTGCCAGGAGATGAAGATCCAAATGGCAAGAAAATCATGTTTTCGCTCCCTTCTTTTGGTGAGGAACCTACTGAAAGACTAATGATAATAAATTCTCCTTATGTGATCCTGGATGGAATCCGGTTCCAGGGCACAGGAACGTATGGAGTAACATTTACCAAGCCGAATTGTATCATCAGAAACTGCATTTTTGAATATTGCCGGGAAGGTGCTGCCATGTACGATAACAGCCTGATGGAGTGGTGTGAATATTCATATCCGGGACTTTACGATCTGGTTGAAGAAACCAAACAGATCAATGACGGCAATATTAAGATCTATCCAATGGCTAAGGATTATCACCCCCGAAACTGGTACGAAGGAAGTATTGCCTATCCTTACCTGCCTGATGGAACAAACAGCAGGTCACCCAGGAATTTCGAAATTCGTCAATGTTTCATTCATGAATGTTTTGATGGTCTTCTTTTGGGTGGATTCGATGACAGCGAGGCACATCATAATGTATTCCAGAACTGTTATGATAACCATGTTGAGATTGAAACATGGACTGAGGCAGGGCTATCAGTAAATCTTCATTTCCATCATAATCTTTTATTGAGTTGTCCTTATGGTCCCATTTCTCACCAGGAACCAGGCAAGTTAAAAGGTCCCCATTTTGTGTATAATAATGTAGTGATTGGATATGATAATCATGGGTGGGAACCATGGACACTGATCAAATCAAAATGTTATGGGATTGGACGGGGATTTTACTACTACCATAATCTGTTCTGGGTAAAATCTGCGATCCCCTATTGGAATAATGAAGAATGGCCTCAGGAATGGCTAAAGACCTTCGACTTCAGGAATAATATTTTTGTTTTTTCTGAAGAAATGAGAAGACCGTGGGGACCGGAAGGATCTGAATATTACTTTCAATCAGGAGGGAATTTAATGGTTGCTGAAAACTATGATGAAAACGTAATGCGGGGATTCCTGAGAAACGGCGGAATTCACCTTAATACAATTGAAGAAGTGAAATTTGAGGATCCATCACATCTGAATTTTAATCTCTTACCTGATAGTCCGGCCATTGACAATGGTATGGAAATAGAAG
>JBHOSY010000229.1:0-5704 GCA_042584165.1 Bacteroidota bacterium
TATTTATACCATTACCTCATCTACACAAAGACTAAAATTGGGACAACCGATATTTGAATTAGTATCTGTAGCGGTTCCTATGAAAAAACTTCATCCTCAATTTATTGAAGAAGATCAGGAAAGTGAAGATGTTATATTCTACTCTTCTTCTGAGAATCCCGGATCAGATCAGGACAATGAAAGAACCGATGAGGATAATATAGATCCTCGTTGGGAAACATTAAAGAAAATAAAAGATAATATTAAATAATAAGGAAATGGCGCATCCAAAACGTAAAACTTCGAAAACAAGAAGAGACAAAGGCAGAACTCACAAGAAACTGTCTGAACAGACTATTGCGACCTGCCCAACTACTGACGAACCTCATATTTATCATAGGGCTCATTGGTCAGAAGGCAAACTCTATTACAAGGGCAAAGTAGTAATGGAGAAAGATACAGAGGAATAGGACATCACCAATATCGATATTAAACAAGGAATGCTAACTTTATACGAATATATTGTTAGCATTTTGCATTTTAAAAAAAAGGAAAAAAGATATACTGATCTGATATTTTCTATATCTAAATAGATAGACCAAACAGATTGGAAATCTAAGTAAAATCTTATATTTGAAGATCAAAACATTTTTTAAATGGCCACGACAGCGGATTTTAGAAATGGTTTAAGCATTGAGTACAATAACGATTTATACACAATTGTAGAATTTCAGCATGTAAAGCCGGGAAAAGGCCCAGCCTTTGTCAGGACAAAATTAAAAAACCTTAAGACTGGGAGGGTTATTGAAAACACTTTTAATGCAGGTGTAAAGGTAACCACTGCAAGGGTTGAAAGAAGGTCACATCAATTCCTCTATAAAGATGATTTTGGTTATAACTTTATGGATAGTAATACATTTGAACAAGTCCCTATAGAGGAGGGAATGGTGCCTAATGCTGATCTGTTAAAAGATGGGCAAATTGTTGACATAATTTATCATGCTGAAACAGAAACTGTACTGAGTTGTGAATTACCCCCATTTGTGGAACTACAGATTACCTATACAGAGCCAGGTATCAAAGGAGACACTGCAACAAATACAACAAAAACTGCCAAACTTGAAACTGGGGCGACAATAAATGTACCATTATTCATCAATCAGGATGAAGTTATTAAAGTAGATACAAGAACAAGAACTTATTCTGAAAGAGTAAAAAAATAACTATGAAAGCCAGGGAAATCCGAGATCTGATTGATTTTATTTCAAAATCAGGTCTTAACGAAGTAAATATTGAGACTGAAGAGTTTAAAATCTCTGTAAAAAAGAATCCGGATGTTAATATTCAGTCAACTGAAAGGGTTGGGCATTCTAATCCAGTTGTAACAACATCGGGATCTGGAACTCCAGATGATATAGGAGTGCCAGTTATTGAATCCAAACCTGATACTAACATTTCAGGAAATCTCATAGAAGTAAAGTCTCCAATGATCGGAACGTTTTACAGGTCTCCTAATCCTGAAGCGGATCCATTTATTGAAATAGGGGATACAATAAATGCAGGACAGACAGTATGCATTATTGAAGCTATGAAGCTTTTTAATGAAATTGACTCAGAGATTTCCGGGAAGGTGGTAAAAATTCTTGTTGAAAATGCTACCCCGGTTGAGTTTGATCAACCATTGTTCCTGGTAGAACCGGTTTGATTTAATTACCATGGAGCAATTGGTGATAACTTTCATTGAATGTATCATCAATCAAGTAGAATAAGGTACCAATCTGATATATTTAAATCTGACAAGAAGTGTTCAAAAAAATATTAATTGCGAACCGGGGAGAAATTGCTTTACGGATTATCAGGACCGCCCGTGAAATGGGAATAAATACTGTTGCTGTTTATTCAAAGGCAGATAGTGAAAGCCTGCATTTGAAATTCGCAGATGAAGCTATTTGTATTGGTCCTGCACCCAGTAGTCTATCCTATTTGAGTATCCCGAATATCATTGCAGCTGCAGAAATCACGAATGCTGATGCTATTCATCCCGGATATGGCTTTATGGCTGAAAATGCAGAATTCTCACAGGTTTGTGAGGAATACAATATAAAATTCATTGGAGCCTCCCCAGATATGATCTCCAAAATGGGAGATAAAGCCACGGCAAAGAAAACCATGAAAAAAGCCGGTGTCCCTGTAATCCCGGGTTCTGAAGGATTACTGGATAGCATTGACGAGGCTAAACAGATGGCTAAAGAGATTGGATACCCTGTGATTCTTAAAGCTACGGCCGGGGGTGGTGGAAAAGGCATGCGAATTGTCACAGAACCCGATAATTTTGCAAAAGCCTGGAATGACGCAAGACTAGAAGCTGCAAATGCATTTGGGAATGATGGCATGTATCTGGAAAAATTCGTTGAAGAACCCCGTCACGTTGAGATTCAGATTATGGGGGATAGATATGGTAATGCCAGTCACCTTTCAGAGAGGGATTGCACTATACAACGTCGTCATCAGAAACTTGTTGAAGAGACACCTTCACCGGCCGTGAATGATGAGATCAGAACGAAAATGGGTGAGGCTGCTGTAGCCGGAGTTAAAGCTATTGGTTACGAAGGAGCAGGAACCATTGAATTTCTCCTTGATAAAAATGGTAATTTCTATTTCATGGAAATGAATACACGAATCCAGGTAGAACATCCCATTACTGAGCAGGTCACAGATTTTGATCTCATAGCCGAACAGATCCGCACGGCTGCTGGAGTTAAGATCAGTGGTAAAAATTATTTCCCCAAAAGGTTCTCGATGGAATGTCGAATCAATGCCGAAGACCCGGCAAATGATTTCCGACCAAGTCCTGGTAAAATCACAACCTGTCATTTTCCTGGTGGCAGAGGCGTTAGGGTCGATAGCCATGTATATTCGGGCTATACAATCCCACCCTACTATGATTCGATGATAGCCAAAGTGATTGTTACGGCAACGGCCCGGGAAAGAGTGATCATCAGGATGAGGCGTGCATTGGAAGAATTTGTTATTGAAGGAATTCAGACTACCATTCCATTCCACTTAAAGCTGATGGACAACGAACAGTTTAAGTCTGGCAACTTTACTACAAGTTTTCTGGATGATTTTGATTTCAATTCATTCTGACAAATCAAAAGAACTTATTAATTCATCGGTATTAAAAGTTGTTATCTTCAAAAGGGGTATAATGAGGCTGCCAATATCCCCTGGTTATACGCGGGATGAGTGATTTTTAACCTTATTGTCCGACTGGATCCTTGCATTGGCATGAATATCAAGTTTCTTATACCATTCTTCCCCAAACTTTCGAATAAAAGCATCTTTCAGGAATTTGTACAAAGGCATTTTCATTTTTATACCAAAGGCACAGGCTGATGAACAGATGAGCCAGCGATCGTAATTTACTGCAGTATAGTGATTATATTCTGTTAGTCTGATTGGATATAAATGACATGAAATGGGCTTTTTGAATTCAGTTTTGCCCTCATCATACGCTTTTTCAATTCCACATTTCAGAATACCCTTCTCATCATGGATAGCATATGCACATTCTTTTCCCTTGATCGTAGGGGTAGAACGATCTCCCTGCCAGTCTTTTACATAATATCCCTTTTTCTTTATAGCCTTCTTACCTTTTTCAGTCAGAAAAGGTTCTATTTCTTTATAGATCTTTGGAATTATTTCCAGTTCTTCATCTGAAAGTGGAGCTCCCAAATCTCCTTCAATACAACATGCTCCCTTACACCTTTCCACGTTACATAAAAATAATTCATCAACAACATCATCTGAAATAACGGTATTATCAATCACTATCATTTGATCCTTTTTTATCTTTAAATTCCATGATCAATAAAGCAGTCTATCTGTAAATACTCCTATTTGAGCAAATTTACTGCTTTTACACAGGCAATACGAGATAACTTATGTTTGTTCAAAAATATAATTACATTTTCTTAATTTCATGAAAGTTTCAATTTCTAATAAAACAATGAAAAAATTATTAAAGGCAATTTTATTTGTTATTGTATTACTTCTATCCCTTTTTATACTTTTTTACCTCCTTACCTGGGGCGATTATGAAGTGGCAAAAACAGTTGAACAGGATCCTGATATTCCTCATATTGAAATCGGGGGTGTAGTTTTTCATGCTGAAACCTTCGGTAGTGATACAAATGATGTGGTTATTGTTTTACATGGTGGCCCTGGAAATGATTTCAGGTATCTTTTGGAACTGAAAGAGCTGGCAAATGAATATTTTGTTGTATTCTATGATCAGCGAGGTACCGGTCTTTCTCCCAGAGTCCCAGCTGATGAACTGTCTCTTGAAAGTAGTCTGCAAGATCTTCATAGCATTGTCAACTTTTATTCTCCTGATAGAAAAGTGATTCTAATCGGACATTCATGGGGAGGTATGCTTGCCAGTGGATATATTGGATTATATCCTGAAAAGGTAAATAAAGCGATATTAGGAGAACCAGGTATGCTAACCTCAGAAACAGCAAATATTTTTATGGAGCGCACTAATGGGATGATGCCAGAAATGAGCCTCAGATTGTTATGGAACATTGGTAAGATATGGTTTAAGTCCCTTCATCTAAATGGGCCGGATAATCAGGCCAAAGGTGATTTCTTATTTGAGAATATTGCCATGTTGAATGATCCTGATAATCCGATGTTAGGATATTTCTGTAATCGCGATATGAGCAATACAAATTATCCTTATTGGAGAATGGGATTTACCAGTTCAATGTCGATATCCAGGAAGGCAATGAATGAGGGAGGGGATATGCAGATAAATCTGGTTGAAGGGGTTGATCAATTTAATGGAGGGGTTCTTTTCCTCACTGGTGAATGTAATACAATAATTGGTGAAGATATACAGAAGCTACATATGACGTATTTTAATTACGCCCAGCTGAAGATCATCAAGGATGCTGGGCATAATATGATTACAGAACAACCTGAGATATGTATCAACTTAATCAGGGATTTCCTTCAGAGGCCCACGAGCCTATAAGATATAGATAGACTATAGATTCTGAAAATCAGATTATTCAACATGTATAAAAGAGGGTTATTATTTAAATATTTGCTTATTTTTTTAAGTATCAACTCCGCATTCGGGCAGGATAGAATAATGTCTGGGAAGATAGTTGATTTGAATACAAATGTACCTGTTGAATTTGCTCATGTATTCCTATCAAATACCACATATGGTAAAACCTCTGATGGATCGGGTAGATTTTATATGGATAATTTGCCAGCAGAAGAGTTTATTCTTGTGGTTTCAATTGTTGGATATGAGACTTTCTCAGGGAAAGTCAACCTGACTGAAATGAACATCCAAAACCTGCTGATAAAACTTAAACCAAAAATAGTAGAGCTGGAAGGTGTCTCAGTTACTGGGAAGACTGACAAGAAATGGAATCGTTTGTATAATATATTCAAAAGAGAGTTTGTTGGTGAAACAATCAATTCGAAAGATTGTGAAATTAAAAATCCCTGGGTGGTTGAATTTACCAAGAAAAGTAATAATAATAATATTTCAGTTGTAGTATCAAAACCGATAATAATAATAAATCGCAGTTTGGGTTATAAAGTAACATATTACCTTGAGGAATTTACGTATTCCGGTGGCAACATTCGGTTTTATGGATTCACAATATTCGAATTTCTTATTCCAGCCGATAAACTTGAAGAACTT
>JBHOSY010000230.1:0-5658 GCA_042584165.1 Bacteroidota bacterium
GTCCTGGAGGGTACGGCGTAGTCCTGAAAATAAAAAATAATATAAATTTAAATAATCCATATACTGAAATAATCGTTTTCTGAGATACCAAAGTATATCCCAACAGGAAGAAGAATGGAGGAAGAAGAAATGCTGATATTCCAAACCATTTGTAAATAAAGGAATGTGCAATAATTGCCCCAATTAAACCTAACCAGTTATCTGCCTCAAGGCCAGAATCCTTAATTCCGTACGTTTCAAAGGATTCAACAATACTCTGGTCTGCTTTACCTGAGATCATGTATGATATCAAGGCAATTAACAGGAAAACGGAAATTGCCATTAAAATAAAACCAAAAGACAGGGTGAATCTGCGATCTGTAATAAAAGTCGGCTTTAACCGGAGCTTCCCCTTCTCTGTATCCTTTTTATTATCCTTAAATGTGTTTGCTTTATACGTGTTCCTGGCTGTCATTCAAATATTCAAAGCTACAAAATAATCAGTTTGATAAAACAGTTACAATATTGTCAGTTGTTTATTATAATTTGATTTACACAGATAATCAATATCTGTTATTTATGAATTCGTTTAATTATACTTTTTATCAGTCCTGGCCCTTCATAAATAAATCCCGTATAAATCTGAACAAGAGATGCTCCGGCCAGGATTTTTTCCTGTGCATCTTCAGGATTCAAAATTCCCCCAACGCCAATAATCTTAATATCCTCATTAAGTCCTTTTCTCAAATATCGTATAATTTCATTAGATCTTTCCTTTAAAGGGAATCCGGAAAGTCCCCCATCCCCAATTTTGCTAATTCTGGATAGGGGTGAACGGAGGTTATCTCGGGAAATGGTTGTATTTGTTGCAACTATCCCCTGTAATTCTAAATCATTGGCAATATCAATAATATCATCCAATTGTTTATCACTTAAATCAGGCGCAATTTTCAACAACAGAGGTTTTTGTTCAGTTTTGGCTTTTCTTGCGATCAGAATGGACTTTAGAATTTCAATTAATGGCTCCTTATCCTGTAATTCCCGAAGGTCAGGTGTATTAGGTGAACTCACGTTAACAACGAAATAATCAACAAAATCATATAATCTGTTGAAACATTCAAGATAATCGTCTTTGGCTTTTTCATTGGGAGTTGTTTTGTTTTTGCCAATATTTCCTCCCACAATTATGTCCTTTTTTCGCCTTTTTAGGTTCTCAATGGTGGATTCCACTCCCTGATTATTAAATCCCATCCGATTAATAATTGCCCTGTCTTTAATTAACCTGAATATGCGTGGTTTTGGATTCCCTGGCTGTGGTTTTGGGGTTATTGTGCCTACCTCAATAAATCCGAATCCAAAGTTTGAAAATGCATCTATATGTTTTGCGTTTTTATCGAATCCAGCAGCCAGACCAACTGAATTTTTAAATTCCATATCCCAGACATTAGTAATAGTAGATTTGGAGTAATAGCCATAAATACCTCTCTGTATCAATCCGGCTAAAGGGATAATATTAAAGATCTTGAGTATACCGGTCACTAAATAATGAACTTTTTCAGGATCTAGCAGGAAAAGAAATGGGCGAATCAGTAATTTATACACTTGAGTTATTGTTTGTGCAAAAATAACAGGGAGGAAGTTAATCGAAAAGTTTATTGATCAGCTTCTCGGATGAAATTCTCTTATTACCTGCTTAAGGTAATCCCGGTCGAGATGCGTATAAATCTCAGTAGTTGTTATGGATTCATGACCAAGCATCTCCTGAACTGCCCTGAGATCAGCTCCTCCCTCGATAAGGTGAGTGGCAAATGAATGTCGAAAAGTGTGTGGGCTTATTGTCTTATGTAATCCAATCCTCTCAGCCAAATTTCGAATTATTGTAAATATCATGACACGTGATAGTCTTTTACCACGTCTATTCAGGAAAACATAATTTTCATGACCTGATTGTATTTCCATATGACACCTGATCTCTTCTAAATAAATCCTGATAAACTTTAGTGCATCTCGTCCAACAGGCACCAATCTCTCTTTATTGCCTTTACCAAGGATCCGGAGAAATCCAATATCAAAATAAACATCATTTATTTTTAAATTAATCAACTCAGATACCCTCAAACCTGAACTGTACAGTGTTTCAAGCATCGCCCGGTTTCTGGTTCCTTCGGCTGAAGAAAGATCGATTGCACCCAATAAGTTTTCTATCTCGAGAAAACTAAGTGTATCTGGTAATTTTCTTCCAAGTTTTGGCCCTTCAATCAATTGGGTTGGATCAGAATCAATGATTTCTTCATACATCAGATATTTATAAAATGATTTCAACCCTGAAAGGATCCGGGCCTGTGAGTGCGGAGTCATCCCCAAACCGTTTATGTATTCAATAAACTCCTGAATATGTTTAGAAGTGATCTCAAGCGGAGTATTCGGCAACTCATTTATTTCAGAAAACTGTTTAAGTTTGACAACATCTCTGACATACGCTTCAACAGAATTATCCGAAAGTGATCGCTCAAGTTTCAGATAATTTTTAAATTGCCGAATATAGAATTCCCAACTCATTGTATTTTAAAGTTAAAAGAAAAGTAATGAAAATCTTGATTATAAACGGCCCTAACCTGAACCTCTTAGGAAAAAGAGAACCGGATATTTACGGTAATCAGAGTTTTGATGAATTTTTCTTAACGTTGAAAGAACGCTTCAACCAGGTTGAACTATCCTATTTCCAATCCAATTCAGAAGGTATTATTATTGATAAAATCCAGGAATGTGGTTTTAACCACGATGGTATAATTCTCAACGCAGGGGCCTATACTCATTATTCAAACGCCATCGCTGATGCAATAACTTCTGTTAAAACACCGGTAGTTGAAGTCCATATCTCTAATATCCATTCCAGGGAAGAATTCAGAAAACACAGTTGTACTGCTAAAAATTGTGTTGGAGTGATAGCTGGGCTGGGATTGGATGGGTATCGACTGGCAATTGAGTATTTTCTGAATAAGCATTGAGATTCAGGATGGCATACGGGTGCACATTATTCGCCGTGGCAATTAAACAGAATATCTGATGGTAACCATTTACACTGACGGTGCATCACGGGGGAATCCGGGTCCTGGAGGGTACGGCGTAGTCCTGAAATACAAGGAGCACAGGAAAGAACTTGCTGAAGGTTTTCAGAAAACAACTAACAATCGCATGGAATTACTGGCGGTGATAAAAGGACTTGAGGCATTAAAAAAACCAGGCCAGAAGGTAACAATCTACTCTGATTCAAAATATGTTGTTCAGGCCGTGGAAAAAGGTTGGCTTTGGGGTTGGATGAAGAAAGGATTTAAAAGAAAAAAGAATCCTGATTTATGGAAACGGTTTGCACTTCTTTACAAACAGCATAAAGTAACATTTAAATGGGTGAAAGGGCATGCGGGAATCCCTGATAATGAACGATGTGATTACCTTGCAACTACCAGTGCAAAAGGACCTGATTTACAGGAAGACGTAGGATACCGACCGGATGGCGAAACTGATGGGGACCAACTTTTTTAGATTTAAGCAATTTACGGTTTACCAAGACAGATCGGCCATGAAAGTTACTACAGATAGTTGCCTTTTAGGGGCTTCTGCCTTCCACCCTAAACCTAAAACTATATTGGATATTGGAGCAGGAACAGGATTACTCAGCCTTATGATCGCACAAAGGTATCCGGAATCACTAATTGACGCTACTGAAATTGATGAAGATGCTTTTCAACAGGCCAGAGCTAATGTAGCATTAAGCAAATGGGCTAACAGGATCATATTAAAACTAAGTAGTATCCAGAAATTTTCTAATAATTCCAACAAAGCATACGATCTCATTATAAGCAATCCACCGTATTATAGCACTCAACAGCATACTGAAGATCACAAGCAAAATATTGCATGGCATTCTACTAAATTAGGACAGGAA
Organism: Bacteroidota bacterium; assembly: GCA_042584165.1. Lineage (GTDB taxonomy): Bacteria > Bacteroidota > Bacteroidia > Cytophagales > Cyclobacteriaceae > JBHOSY01. The sequence continues at coordinate 3,926 of JBHOSY010000230.1, forward strand.
GAACTGGCCCGAATCAGTTCAAAACACATATCAGATGAGGGATCCGTATTTTTTATTTATCCAGCCAGGGAATCAAGACTGTTTGAAAATATTGCATTAAAATACGACTTGTACCCATTTTACAAACTGAATGTGAAAAATCGTGAAAAGGATTCTATTTTCAGGATTGTAAGCGGTTATGGAAAAAAGAATGTTGATATTATAGAAGAGCAAATAGTTATTCGTCAAGCTGATGATACATATAGCCAACAGTTTAAAACGCTTCTGAAGGATTTTTACTTAGCTTTTTGATCGATTCTTTCGATTCCGAAAAGTTTAATCCATTAAGTTTAAGTTCCTGGAGTATTGGTCCATATATTTCTGGTGTGATCGGAATAGCTACTCCCTTGATATTGATCTTCCCATTTAAAATAAGACGGGTAGCAACTCCTAGTGGCAGACCAACGGTTTTAGCCATAGCGGTATGATCCTGGTCTTCTCCTATTACAACGAGATTTGATGTCACACCATATACCTTCTTTCCTTTATAGTATTCAAACTTGTGTGACATAACAATCATATCTCTGTCTTCTGCTGATAGGGTCCATTTCTTTTTTAGAATATGCTCAAGGATATTGGCTGGCGATCCTCCATCCAGTCCTACCGGTTCATCATCGAAAATACCAAGCCAACGGAGTTTAAACATTTCCTGAGAATCGAAATCCAGATTCATGTAATGAGCAAGTTTCAATTCAACGGAATCCCAGGGATTGTAACTTAGAAATGAATTAATGAATTGCCTATGGGTCATTTCACCAACGTTCTGCATTTTGTAAGAGTCATCTGTTGCACCCAACTGAACAAAAGTATCCCAGGCCTTACAGAAACCAGGTCGACGAAGTGTGCCACGAAACATAGTTTCGATATTGTGAAGTTTGTACACATCCATGTAACGTAGTGAATCCCTATTTGCATATCCTTCAAAATACCCGTAACCAGGTACTTTGATTATTTCTGTACGTCTGAAGATCTTGTGATAGGGTATATATTTATATCGACCCTCCTGAAGAAATTTCACACCCCCCTGACCTGCTAAAACTACATTCCTTGGATTCCATGTAAATCGATATTGCCAGGGAGTTTCGTCATTGTTTGCGGCCAGAAGTCCACCCGTATAAGTCTCAAATGTTTTCAGTTTATATCCGGCATTATGTATCCTGTCAATAACAGACATCGCCGACATATGATCAATTCCGGGATCCAATCCACATTCGTTAAGAAATAAAATACCGGAAGCTTTTGCCTCAGTGTGTAAAACCTCCATATCTTTTGTAACATAGGAAGCTGTAAGTAAGTTTTTCTTAAGCTTCAAACAGGTATGTGCTACAAGTGGATGGAATCTGGCAGGAACCATAGAGAGTACGATATGGGCTCTGGATATCAACTTCTCTCTCTCAGCCTCATCACAAATATTGATTTTTTCTACAATCCCCCTGGAATGATCCCCTACTATCTTTTTAATTGATTCCATTCGTTGATCTGCAGCAACAATGCACCAATCATTATCCTGACTTTTATCCAGCAAGTATTTAAAAAGGGCTGTTGTGGATCTTCCAGCTCCTAGAATAAGAATAGTTTTCACTTATAAGAAATTTTATGGGATCAATTTATGAGATTTGGATTGGTCATTCCAAACTTTTTTCCAAAATTCATAGACTTAATAAGATCTCAATGACAAAAAAGACAGTTAGATT
>JBHOSY010000231.1:0-5621 GCA_042584165.1 Bacteroidota bacterium
TACCTGGATATTATTGATAAACTTCCCAGGGAAAATCAGATGCTTGATGATGATGATCCTCAGAAATTCATAGCCAAGATGGGTGCCGAAGCCCTCGAAATGCTGTTGAGAAGGACCGATCTGGATGGATTGTCTTACAGTTTAAGACATCAGGCAGCAACTGACACTTCTCAACAACGAAAGGGTGAAGCCCTAAAACGTCTTAAAGTAGTTGAGGCATTCAGGGAAGCTCGAACAAGGATTGAAAATCGTCCAGAGTGGATGGTCGTTAGAATGGTTCCTGTGATTCCACCGGAATTACGCCCACTCGTACCTCTTGATGGAGGCAGATTTGCTACTTCGGATTTAAATGATCTCTACAGAAGGGTAATCATAAGGAATAATCGTTTAAAAAGACTTATCGATATCAAAGCACCGGAAGTTATCTTGAGGAATGAAAAAAGGATGCTCCAGGAAGCTGTTGATTCTCTATTCGATAATTCAAGAAAAGTTAACGCTGTCAGGTCTGATGGTAACAGAGCTCTCAAGTCCTTAAGCGACATGCTTAAGGGTAAACAGGGGAGATTCCGTCAGAACCTGCTTGGTAAGCGTGTTGACTACTCCGGACGATCTGTTATCGTGGTAGGACCTGAACTCAAGATGCATGAATGTGGCCTTCCAAAAAACATGGCTGCTGAATTGTTCAAACCTTTTATTATCAGGAAACTGATTGAAAGAGGTATTGTGAAAACTGTTAAATCTGCAAAGAAGATTGTTGACAGGAAAGATCCTGTAGTTTGGGATATTCTTGAAAATGTGTTGAAAGGGCATCCGGTTCTCCTCAACAGGGCACCTACATTGCATAGATTAGGTATTCAGGCATTCCAACCAAAATTAATTGAAGGGAAAGCCATTCAACTTCACCCTTTAACCTGTACAGCTTTTAATGCCGACTTTGATGGTGACCAGATGGCGGTACACGTTCCTTTAGGACAGGAAGCGATTATGGAAGCTTCACTACTGATGCTTTCTTCCCATAACGTTTTAAATCCCGCTAACGGAGCTCCTATCGCTGTACCTTCTCAGGATATGGTTCTTGGTTTGTATTATATAACCAAGGGAAGAAAAGGTACAGAAGAAAAACCAGAATTAGGTGAAAACTGGATGTTCTATAGTACACAAGAGGTTTTAATCGCCATAAATGAGAATCAGCTTTCAAAACATGCATATATTAAGGTAAGAACTGGAAACCAGGTTAATCGAGACCGTTGCAGGACGGGTAATATTCAATCAATATGTACCTGAAGAAGTAGGATTCATCAATGAACTACTAACAAAGAAAAAGCTCCAGAAGATTATTTCGAATATACACAATATATCTGGTATGGCACGTACGGCCCGGTTCCTGGATGACATAAAGGAGCTTGGATTCCAGTCTGCGTATAAAGGAGGTTTATCTATTGGTCTGGATGATGTGAAAGTTCCAACTGCCAAAGATGAATTGATTACGGAAGCGAAAGGAGAAGTTGAAGCTGTTTGGAATAACTACCTGATGGGGCTTATTACTGATAACGAAAGATATAACCAGGTAATTGATATTTGGACACGTATCAACAATCAGTTAACAAATACCTTGATGAGGGAACTTGAGGAAGATGAAGCCGGATTCAACAGTATATATATGATGATGCACTCTGGTGCCCGGGGATCGCGTGAACAAATCCGCCAGTTGGGTGGCATGAGGGGTCTAATGGCAAAACCTCAGAAAAACCTCATGGGATCAGTTGGATCAATTATTGAGAACCCGATTCTTTCTAATTTCAAGGAAGGGCTTGATGTTATAGAATACTTCATTTCAACTCACGGAGCTAGAAAGGGTCTTGCTGATACGGCACTAAAAACTGCTGATGCAGGGTATCTTACTAGACGTCTCGTGGATGTAGCACAGGATGTAGTTGTCAACGAAGAAGACTGCGGAACACTTAGAGGTCTAGTTGTAACTGCCCTGAAGGATAATGAAGACATTGTTGAGCCTTTATCAGAAAGGATTTTGGGTAGAGTTGTAGTTCATGATGTATATGATCCATTATCTGATGAGCTTATCATTAAATCCGGAGAAGAAATCACGGAGGATATTGCACTCCACATAGAAGCTGGCATTGAAGAAATAGAGATTCGATCAGTACTCACGTGTGAAACTCGCCAGGGTATTTGTGCCAAGTGTTATGGACGTAATCTGGCTACAGGTCGGATGGTTCAAAGAGGCGAAGCTGTTGGAGTTATCGCAGCTCAGTCGATTGGTGAACCAGGAACCCAGTTGACACTTCGTACCTTCCACGTTGGTGGTACTGCTTCAAATATTGCAGTTGAAGCCAGGATTACAGCTAAATTCGATGGTATTATTGAATTTGAAGATATAAGGTCAATTCAGACTAAGAATGCTGAAGGCGAGAAAGTTGAAGTTGTAATGGGACGAACCGGAGAAATTCGTATCATAGAAGAGAAATCTGGCAAGCAGTTAATTTCAAATCATGTTCCATACGGAGCTTTTCTCAATCTTAAGGATGGAACCAGCGTTGAGAAAGGTGATCAACTCTGTTTCTGGGATCCATACAACGCTGTGATTCTTTCTGAAATGGATGGGGTAATTGATTTTGAATCTATTGAAGAGGGTATAACTTATCGAGATGAGTCAGATGAACAGACCGGTCATAAAGAAAAGGTAATTGTTGAAACGAAAGATAAGACCAAGAATCCGGCTATTATTGTGGTGCCTAAAGGTAAGGATCCTAAGGTCTATAACATCCCGGTTGGTGCACACCTGGCCATTAACAAAGGAGATAAGATAAAAGCAGGTCAGATCATGGTCAAAATTCCAAGGACCATTGGTAAAACAAGGGATATTACTGGTGGTTTGCCACGTGTAACAGAATTATTTGAAGCCAGGAACCCTTCTAATCCTGCTGTTGTAAGTGAAATAGATGGGATTGTTCAATATGGTGGTATCAAACGTGGTAACCGGGAGATATTTATCACCTCAAAAGATGAATTAAAGAAGCGTTACCTTGTTCCGTTATCGAAACATATTCTCGTGCAGGATAATGATTTTGTCAGGGCCGGTACTCCACTTTCTGATGGAGCGATCACACCCATTGATATCCTTCGTATAAAAGGTCCTACGGCAGTTCAGGAATACCTGGTGAATGAGATCCAGGAAGTTTATCGTCTACAAGGTGTTAAGATTAATGATAAACACATTGAGACTATTGTACGCCAGATGATGCAGAAAGTTGAGATCCGTGAAGCTGGAGATACAAACTTCTTACAGGGACAGATTGTAGATAAATGGCAGTTTAGGGAAGAAAATGATAGCATATTAGATAAAAAAGTCGTAATAGATCCAAAGGATTCAGAGACAATGAAAGCAGGACAGATCATTTCAGCAAGAAGACTCAGGGATGAGAATTCCAGCCTGAAGCGTCGGGATCTTAAAGTTGTAGAGGTGCGTGACGCGCAACCTGCCGTTTCCATGCCTACTTTACAGGGTATCACCCAGGCATCCCTCGGAACACAAAGTGTTTTGTCCGCAGCTTCTTTCCAGGAAACCACGAAGGTGTTGAGTGAGGCTGCAATACGAGGTAAAATGGACGAATTGATAGGATTGAAAGAAAATGTGATCGTTGGACATCTGATCCCGGCCGGAACGGGGATGAGAGATTATAGTAAGCTGATAGTTTCGTCTAAAGAGGAATACGAACAACTCATTGAATCCAAGGAAGAATTTACTAAAAGCAAGGAACATCAACTCTAATTTCAAATGGAAGAAAAAAAGAAAGAGCAAAAGCCTGCTCAAAATCAGATCAATATAGAACTTTCAGAAGAGATAGCTGAAGGGGTATATGCGAATCTGGCAATGATTGCACATTCGAATAGCGAATTCGTGATCGATTTCATCAGGCTAATGCCCGGTGTTCCGAAAGCAAAAGTTAAGTCCAGGATAGTGATCACTCCTGAACATGCAAAACGACTTTCAAATGCTTTGATTGATAACATAAGAAAATATGAAGAGACTTTTGGGCTCATCAAGAAAACAGAAGAGACCCCTAAGTTTCCAATTAACTTTGGTGGTACAGTAGGAGAAGCTTAACCAGGGTAACAAATAGAGAATTTCGTTTTGGATAGTGGAACTATTTGAATATTTTTGCATTCCGAAATTTTAAGAGGTGTTTTTATTAAATAATTGAGTTATAAATGCCAACAATACAACAATTAGTAAGAAAAGGAAGGGCAAGTAAGTCTTCAAAGTCCAAATCGCGTGCATTGGATTCTTGTCCACAGAGAAGAGGTGTGTGTACCAGGGTATACACAACCACTCCCAAAAAACCTAATTCAGCAATGCGAAAGGTTGCAAGGGTTAGACTTACAAATGGAAATGAAGTCAATGCATATATCATGGGTGAAGGACACAATTTGCAGGAACACTCAATCGTATTGATCAGAGGAGGACGTGTCAAAGACCTGCCTGGTGTGAGATACCATATTATCCGGGGTGCATTGGATACCGCAGGTGTGGAAGGAAGACTTCAGGCAAGATCAAAATATGGTGCAAAAAGGCCTAAAAAATAATGTGTAGTAAGCAATGAGAAAATCAAAACCAAAAAAGAGATACTTACTGCCAGATCCGAAATACAAGGATACTTTGGTGACAAGATTTGTAAATAACCTGATGTGGCGCGGCAAGAAAAGTCTCGCATATAGTACGTTTTACAACGCTGTAGATATAGTTTCGGAGAAAACTGGAGAAGATGGCCTTGAAACCTGGAAGAAAGCACTGAATAACATTATGCCAGCTGTCGAGGTAAAAAGCCGCAGGGTTGGAGGAGCTACATTTCAGGTTCCGACTGAAGTCAGACCTGATAGAAAAGTATCCCTTGGAATCAAGTGGATGATAATGTATTCCAGACTGCGTGGTGAAAAAACAATAGAAGAACGTTTGGCAGGTGAGATCATGTCAGCCTCCAAAGGAGAAGGATCAGCAGTTAAGAAGAAAGACGACACCCATCGAATGGCTGAGGCGAACAAGGCATTCTCTCACTTTAGATTTTAGTTATCAGGATGGCGTCGAAAGATCTTAATTTCCTGAGAAACATAGGTATCATGGCGCACATTGATGCCGGTAAAACTACTACTACAGAAAGGGTTCTGTATTATACCGGTATCACCCATAAGATTGGCGAAGTGCATGATGGTGCCGCTGTGATGGATTGGATGGAGCAGGAGCAGGAAAGAGGTATTACGATTACATCAGCTGCAACAACAACTTTCTGGAAATACCCCTTGGATCAGGGTAAACAAATTCCGGAAACAAAGGAATACAAAATAAATATCATTGATACACCTGGGCATGTGGATTTTACCGTGGAGGTAGAACGATCCCTCAGGGTACTCGACGGATCTGTTGCCTTATTCTGTGCGGTATCAGGTGTTGAACCGCAATCAGAAACAGTCTGGCGACAGGCAGATAAATATAACGTACCACGGATCTGTTTTGTAAATAAAATGGATCGGGCCGGTGCGGACTTCTTCAACGTTGTTGAAGATATCCGGGAAAAACTTGGTGCTAATCCTATCCCTTTGCAGGT
>JBHOSY010000232.1:0-5570 GCA_042584165.1 Bacteroidota bacterium
ATTATATATCACTTAACAGATATTCCTGTTTAACGGGAATATTACCTATTCATAATCAGGACTTTACTATTTCAAAATATTTATCGATATTCGCACGTTAATTAGTAAAAAAAGTAAATTTTCTTATGAGGCAATTAAAAATAACACAGTCGATCACCAACCGAAAAGAAAGCCATACCATTGAAAAGTACTTCAATGATTTAAGCAGGGAGGAGACGATCACACCGGAGGAGGAAGCGGAACTTGCAAGGCGGATCAAGCAGGGTGATAATGTGGCCCTCGAAAATCTGGTAAAAGCCAATCTAAGGTTTGTGATCTCAGTTGCTAAACAATATCAAAACAGAAACATACCACTTAATGACCTTATTAATGAAGGTAATATAGGATTGATCAAGGCGGCACAGAAGTTTGATGAAACGAAAGGATTTAAGTTTATATCTTACGCTGTATGGTGGATCAGGCAATCCATCCTTCAGGCTATCAATAACCATTCTAAGATTGTCAGAATCCCAGCAAATAAGAAAGGACACTTTAATCAAATTAAGAAAGCTTATTCCAGATTCGAACAGGTGTATGAACGCGAACCCACTCCTGAGGAATTAGCTGAGATTATGGAACAGGATCCCAGCGACATTTATAACACCTTAAATGCTGATATAAATAAAACATCATTGGATGCACCCTTTGGTGATGATGGTGATGGGAATTTATATGATGTGATGGAAAACAAGCAGACACCATCCACGGATTTCAAACTTGAATATATGCAGTCATTGCAAAATGAAACTCAGAGGACCCTTGATACACTGGATAAGCGTGAGATGGAAGTTATTAAAATGTCCTTTGGGATTGAATACGATCATGCAATGAACTTTGAGGAAATTGGTGAAAGGATGGGGCTTACAAGAGAAAGAGTTCGCCAGATACGTGAAAAAGCGTTGAAAAAACTCAAATCAAGTGGTCGCAAAAAATTATTGAGGGAATTCTGCGCCCAATAAGACTAAATCTGAATTTTTATTCTAAAAATATATGCCCAAATAGCAAAACTAAGTTTTGCTGTTTTTTTTATTTTTATCTATACATGGTATTATTTTTATAAAAGGCTCCCTCTGTTAAATATTTCAGAAGATAGGTTATCCAAAGAAAAGTTCAGGATTCAATATGTGGATGATGAGAAGAATAACCTGGGCAGCTTCCGTGCCATTTTCAGAAGAGAATTTGATATCTACACTGCATTATCGGCTGATTAAGCGCTGAATATTATCCGTTCAAATCCGGAATTCCCCATAATTCTTTCAGATCAACGAATGCCTGGAAAACGGGTGATCAATTCCGGGGAATCCATAGACAAATAAAAAAAGATGATTACCAGACACTTTTCAGTGACCTGAATCTGACAGGATCATCAGAATGTCAGGAACGATGTATGGTAACTTATGGAGAAACGTACTTATCAATCGCCATTACAGAATTGCATATTTTTTCAGTGAAGACAGATATACATATGTTGTCACCAAAGACGACAGGAAACACATCATCTCCTATAATCTTACTGAATTGGAATCAAGACTAGACCCAGAAGAGTTTTTCCAAAACAATCGAAAGTTCATTGTCAGCTTCAATTCGATTGGCAAAATGTCAGCCCATACCAAAAGTTGGGTAAAGCGTCAATTAATGCCAGATCCCCCCTATTCAATGGAAGCAATAGTGAATGTTGAGAAATCAGGAGAGTTTAAAAAGTGGCTCAATAATTAAAAAAAGCCCTGAAAACAGGGCTCCTTTATTGTCTGGTTTTTATAATTAATTCAATAATATCACAATTTATTTAAGATTCAAAACCCATATGTCGAATATATCTCATCACAAAGACAATGACCATGATATTTGTTTACTAATAATATCCCGATTCATTTGACTTAAATAAAAAACTCTTATGGATCAGAACAATTCAAGTTGATCTGCCAGAAGTTTGAAACTTTTCCTGTGATAACTAGATATACCATGTTCAATGATTAATGCCCGATGCTGTTTCGTAGGATAACCTTTGTTGTGCTCCCAGGCATAGGATGGATGTTTTTTTGCCAGATCTTCCATGATCTTATCTCTATGGGTTTTAGCGATTATGGATGCTGCAGCAATAGACGCGTATTTCCCATCACCTTTGATAATGCATACATGTGGAATTTTGCCATATGGTTTGAATCTATTGCCATCGATTAACAACATCTCAGGCTTAATCCTCAATTTAAATATCGCCCTGTGCATTGCAAGAAATGATGCGTTGAGTATATTGATGTCGTCAATTTCTTCATTACTTACTGCTCCAATACTCCAGGCAATGGCATCCTTCTCGATATCTTTTCTGATGGAATCTCTGATTACTGCTGATAATTTCTTAGAGTCATTTAATAGAGGATGTTTATAGCCACATGGCAATATGACTGCTGAGGCAACTACGGGTCCAGCTAAACATCCTCTTCCTGCTTCATCGCATCCAGCTTCAACTAATATCTTTGTGTAGTTAGATTTCAGCATTTGATCAGATCGCCACAATAATAAGTATTTTCCTTTTCAATGAAGCAAGCCAAATATATTTTTGAAAAATGATTTATGATAAAAATCCCTGGGTAAAATTAGATTCCAGGATGATATACGAGAATCCCTGGATAAGGGTAGAGGAACATAATGTTAAAAATCCGAATGGAGGTAATGGCATATATGGGAAGGTTCACTTCAAGAATAAGGCCATTGGGATTATCCCTATTGACAAGAATTTAAACACCTGGCTTGTTGGGCAATATCGATATACCCTGGATGAATACTCCTGGGAAATACCCATGGGTGGTGGCCCACTTGATGATGATATACTTATATCGGCCCAGCGAGAATTGAAAGAAGAGACAGGGATATCAGCAAATGATTGGGAACTCATTCTTCGAGTTTATTTATCCAATTCTGTAACAGACGAGGAGGGTTTTGTTTACCTAGCCCGGAACCTGGTATTCGGTGAAACTTCTGAAGATGAGACTGAATTATTAAAGGTTAAAAAAATGCCATTTGAAACAGCATTCAATTGGGCCATGGAAGGGAAGATCACGGATACTTTAAGCCTTGCAGGAATTTTAAAAGCTGCCAGGATTATTAAGTCATAGATTAGATAAAATCAATATCAATATTAAAAGGATATTTCATCAGGTATTGCAATGCCGTTTCTGCTTTCATCCCCTTAAACATCACATCATACAACTTCTCTGTTATAGGAGCTCGAACCTTATAATATTGCGCCAATGATTTGGCAATCTTTACAGTATATATACCTTCTGCCGTTTCCTCCATCGTATTCATGATCTCTTCCAGTTTGTCTCCTTTGGCTAACCTAAATCCCACCGTATAATTTCTGCTCAATTGACTTGAACAGGTAGTGACAAGATCCCCAATCCCCGCTAATCCGATAAAGGCTTGTGGATTACCTCCAAGAGCCTTTCCAAGGTAAATCATTTCCACCATTCCACGGCTGATTAATAGCCCCCTCGAATTTTCACCAAGATTTAATCCGGAAAGTGCCCCTGCAGCAATTGCTATTACATTTTTCAGCACTCCTGAAAGTTCAATCCCAATCAGGTCTGAATTTCCATAAACCTGAAAAAAATCCGATCTCAGTAATCTCTGGCCTACATGAATTACTTCGTTAAATTTGGAAGCAACAACTGTGGCAGATGGTTGCCCTTTGGCAAGTTCCATGGCCAGATTTGGGCCAGCAAGACAACCAATGCGGACAACAACACTTTCTTCACTGATCACTTCACTCATTGTTCTTACCTTGTCCCTTGATATGATCTGTTTTTCAGGATCAAACATGTCCATATCAAGACCTAGATCAAATCCTTTTGTGCCGTGGATAAGAACATGATATGGTCGGAGATAGGGTGATAATTTTTTTATTAAATCCCTGAAATTTGTTGAAGGTACGATGGGGAAAATAGTTTCACAAGACCTTGCAATCAATTCCAGATCATGAGTAATAACAATTCGGTCATTTAGTTTTTGGCCGCTACTTTTTCTGGTCTTGGCAATTAACTCAACCTGATCCGCCTTTCGACCATATAATAGAACCTCGTTGTTGATAGCCAATAAATTGGCGACTGCTGTCCCGAAGCTACCTGCTCCAATAACACCAACCGGTTGCTTAGATGTATTTTTCAAGTTCATATCCGGCAAGTCTGTTATGATAATAGTATAGCAGGTTCAGATCGTTTGTGATGATATTACCCTCCTTATTTTTTAATAGTGGACGTTTGGCATGAAGAATTCCCACATTATTTATCCCTGTCTCAATTATATCATCAATAGTCTGTTCTTTCAAATAATCCGCTGTCTGAATCTTTTTATCGCGTTCTAAATCAAATAGTACTTTAATAAAACTGGCACATGCTATATTAAATTCATTATAATCAATTATCTGTTCCTCAACCGGCATTCTCAAGAAATTATAGATATCCAACCGTGGATGTCTTCTCCGTAGTTTTTCAAATGCAACAAACGTGACAAAATGGCCTGGCAATACTATTGCCAGCGCGTGAAATTCCTTGACCAGTTTTTCACTCAACATTCGGGTGTATTCGCTTTCACGTTGAACATTTCTTTCAATTTTCCCATGGAAAGAGAAATAATCCCGAATATCTATGTGTTTACCAGTTGCATCCAGACTGTTTCCTTCATCATCAACATAGTTTCCCAATAAATCCATCCCGCGTCCAATTGATACAGCAATGTTAGATCCTTTGGTAATGAACCTGACGAGGAAGGATAGGATCCTGTATGAATTGGAGTAATTATCATTTTCTACGTAATATCTTTCTTGCCCTTCTCTACGCAGGTAGTCCGATATCAAAGGGGCTGCTTCAAGAACCAGATTATAATTCAAAACGATAGGAACAACAAAGATCTTTTTCGCATCATTATTCTCTGATTTTTCGAAATTATTTCTTTGAGCTTCCATTGCCGTCCCTAATAATCCCAATTTTAGTTTGGTCTCAATCATCCCGGATCTTGATCTTGTACCACCCGGGAAGAATAAGCTATGAATGCCATGCTGTAAAGCAATATTTGAATATGTTTTCAATGTCTCAAGGTAAATCATATTCATTTTTCTACGATCTACCTTATACGCCCCAAGACTATTCATGAAATATGCAAAAACTGAAATATTAAAAAGATTTAATCCTGCACCATATATAAATGCAGGTAATCCGAGGGCATGAATAACGTAAAGAAAAGGTTACTTGATTCAGCCTTTGATCAGAATGATATTGATGGAAAAATCGAGGATGAAATTCTAATTGATATTATCAACAGATATGCAAACGAAATCGCCGGAAGATTTAAAACATCACAATACAGACTTACAAGGCGTATAGTACTTTTTGGATTTAGGAGGCTGTTAAATGCGGCTCGTTTAAAGAAGTTTGGGGCTCTTTTTCATGGAAATCTGACTTTACATGATAAGATCGAAATAGTAGGAGAGAAGGAACATCTGAGAAAACTTGCCAAAATTGGGACCATTGTTATGG
>JBHOSY010000233.1:0-5560 GCA_042584165.1 Bacteroidota bacterium
TGATGAAAAAATTCAAATAATGCTTGGATGTAAGATTATCAGCTATTTTTCTTTCTCCAAAATAAAAAAAAATCATTGATCAATTCAGTATTCCTTGTATATTATTAGCTTTTCTCCTTCTCTAATACTATGACCCGATTTCTTGTTCCATTCAACAATTTTTTTGATTGAAACACCATAGAATCGTGAAATACTATACATTGTCTCACCCTGGATAACTAAATGTTCTATGTAAGATTTATCCTTAATTTCATTATTCCTGTTTTCAACAACCTGAAAATATGGCTGATCCAGGTAAATCTTTTGTCCAATTTTTATCCACTATGATTTCTTTATAACCGGGCACAGTTACTGTATATATTTCCAAATAAGGAGGTCTTCAATTTTCACATCATATTTTTTTGAAAGTGCGTACAATGTCTCGCCGGCTTCAACCAGATGAAAAGCAGGTTTGAAAATTTGTTCCTCCTCTTCAATTTCTGCTAAATATTCTTCGGGCATCCCTTTGTCAAGTATATTATATTTTTCATGATGAATAGTATCTTCTACAATACCAACTCTGGTTTCAGGTTTGGTAACATCTTCAAAATCATTAGTAAGACTTTTTTCTTCCCCAGAATGATATATCTGCTTTTCGGATAGCTCGTTCTCTCTTTTCGTTTCAAAATTGACTTCAGGAATTGTATCACTCTTATCACTTCGTATGATCTTTCGGTATTCGATAGGTTCATCAACTGGCCTAATATAACGTAGCCAAAGGATACGTCCTTTTTTTAGTGGCTCTATATCTTTCATCCGGTTTTTACTCATCAGGCTTTTTACACGAATACCATATTTCTGCGATACCGACCAAAGAGATTCACCTGGATAAACAATGTGAAAATATTCTCTAGCTTTCCCTCTCTTCCTCTTTAAATAATATACCTGCCCGGATTCAATATGGTGTGATATATCAATATCATTGAATTTAAGGAATTTCGTAAGATCGATATTACCGGCATTTATTAGGTCATATATATCTTCGTCTTCCATGGCAATTAAACCCGGAATACCATTGATTTTTAAATTCCTTGTCATCTTCTTTAAAGTCTTGATCACAGGATATTGCGTGGCATCATGAAAATTATAATCTTTTGTATGATCTCCCTTTCTTACAACTTTTTTATCCACTATGATTTCTTTATAACCGGGCACAGTTACTGTATATATTTTGTCTTCAGGGATTCTTCCAGACTTTAACCATTTATTGTTTTGATGTAATAATTCGCCAGTAATATCAAATTCGTTCGCAATCTGATTTATTGTTTTTCCCACACCACCAGTATATTCAAATAGAATCAGAGATTCATCAATGTTCTTTCCAACATGTTCCTGAAAAGCAATTTTATGAGCGAGAAACTTCTTAACATACCAATGCGTCTGTTTATTGATCTCCATTTTTTTCGCTCCCCTATATTTTTCATTTACATATTGCTCTACGCCACCAAGACCTGCCTGATATGCTGAAAGCGCATACATCCAGTTTTTTAGATAGAAGTTGTTTTTTTTAAGATATTTTGAAGCACCATATGTGGAAGATACAATATTCATTCGTTCATCAATCTGTCGGTCGATTCTTAGGCCGACTTCCATTCCAGTCTCTTTTTTAAATTGCCAGAATCCAACTGCATTTGCTGACGAAACAGCATCCGGAATCAGAGCTGATTCCTGGATAACCAAATATTTGAAATCATCAGGAACATTTTCTTCTTTGAATATTCTCTCTATTATAGGAAAGTATTGATTAACCCTGACCAGTTTCATATTAAAGTACTTCGCATTCTTATGAAGTGCATTGACATCCATTTGAATCTCTTTTCTAGCATAGTTTGTTAGTTTTAGCTCGATGTCCGCAATATTAATTCTATCTGGTACAGTAGGGCTTTGTGCCAGCAAAAACGTGCTTCTTGCAAATATTATAAACAAATAGAAGATTCTCTTCATCATATCTTTCGTATTAACATTATACCATCTCTAATCGGAAAGCATACATTCTCAACTCGATTATCTCTTAAAACATAATCATTAAATTGCCTGAGTGCACAAGTGTCTTTATCATTTTGTTCTGGATCAATCACTTTCCCACTCCAAAGAACATTATCAGCCAAAATGATGCCACTAGAATTCATCAATTCGAGAACTTGTTCATAGTAGGCAGTGTAATTCTCTTTATCTGCATCAATAAAAACCAAATCAAATACTTCGTGTAAATCCGGAATTATCTCTAAAGCATTCCCGAAATATTGTATTATGGACTTGCTAAATCCAGATTCTTTAAAATATTTCCTTGCTAAGCCTTCAAATTCTTTATTTATTTCGATGGTATGTAGCATTCCACCTACTCGTAATCCCTCAGCCAGACATAATGCAGAATACCCAGTATATGTGCCTATTTCAAGAATTGATCTGGGATTAATCATTTTTGATATGAATGAAAGAATACGGCCTTGATGATGCCCGCTCAACATCCTTGGGAACAACATGTTGGTATAGGTTTCCCTGTTCAATCTTTTAAGTAAATCAGGCTCAGGAGATGAATACTCCTCCATATATGATTGGATTTTCTTATTGATGATTTCCATAGTTGTTTGGGATGAAACTAAGATAATTCAAATTCTCTTTAGCAAATATCTCATTGGCAATATCTTGCATTTCAGTTGATGTAATACTTATTAATTGATGGACTATTTCCTCAAGAGTATCAATCCTACCAAGATCCAGCATGCTTTTACCCATCATCAGCATCAATCCTGTATTATTTTCCTCTGCCATAGCAAGCTGACCTATGATCTGATTCTTTGTTCTTTGCATTTGAAGCAAGCTTAATTTTGTAGACCGAACTCGATTAATCTCTTTTAAAACCAAATCTGTACTACGCCCTAATAACTTATTTTCTGTTCCAAAAAAGATAGCGAATGATCCAATATCGGTATACGGTGTATAACTTGCGTCAATTGCATATACAAATCCGTGTTTTTCACGTAAGGACATATTCAAACGGGAATTCATGGCAGGTCCACCAAGCAAATTAGTAAGTGTAAAAAATGTTAACCGTTTTGGATCAGTTGTTGAATATGCCTTTGTACCAATTGCACAATGTGATTGAGTAATATTTTTATTGATTTTTATATTGATAGGTTTGGAAGGCCTAGGTTTGTTTCTATTCAATTTTGATTTTTTGGGTGGTATAGGACTGATATATCTTTCGGCTAATTTTCTTACCTTATTAAAAGAAAAATTACCTACAACACTAAATATAATTCGACCTGTGTCGAGGTTGTCTCTTAGAAATTGCTGGAAAGTTCGTTTTGATATGGATCTTAATGAGTTTTCATTTCCAAGGATATTGTGACCAAGTGAATGCTCAGGGAAGAGATAGCCATCAAAATCATCTTGGATGGCATCTTCAGGAATATCCCTGTACATGGCCATTTCCTCAAGGATTACCGCACGTTCCTTTTCAATCTCTTTTTCTGGAAATATTGAATAGAAGGTAATATCAGTTAATAACTCAATCGCTTTTTCAAAATACTTATCAAGAACTGAGGCATAGAAGCAAATCTTTTCCTTGGTAGTGTAGGCATTCAATTCTCCACCGACAGATTCAAGACGATTAATTATATGATAAGATTTCCTTTTTTGAGTTCCTTTAAAAACCATATGTTCCCAAAAATGAGCAGTCCCTTCCTCGCCTCGATTTTCATCACGACTACCTATGTCCAAGATAAATCCACAATGTGCAATTTTTGTATTATTGACTTCCTTATGTACAACACGGATACCATTAGGAAGTTCATATATTCTATGATCCACACCTTTTAATTAATTTTGCAAATTTATGTATTTATCATCGTAAGCATGTACATTTACTAACCTTTGATATTTTTTATTATGTCAATTTCCTACAATGCCTGAATTAAAATATCCTGTTGTACATTAATTTTTTACCAATGAAATATTTGCCAATAGACAATCAACTTTTTATCTCAAACAGGGAAAGATTGCAGCCGAATGCGACCTGATTCTATCGCAATTTTTAATTCAAATGATATTTTACCGACAAATGCTGATGGCGTGATGACATTCAGGCAAAACAGTGACTTATTATATCTTAGCGGTATTGACCAGGAGGAATCTATTCTCATCCTTTTTCCTGATCATCCTGATGAAAAGATGAGAGAGATATTATTTTTAAGAGAGACCAATGAAGAAATTGCCATTTGGGAGGGACACAAGTATACAAAAGAGGAAGCATTTAAAACTTCAGGCATAAAAAATGTTATGTGGCTAAATCAATTTGATGCCACTTTCAACGCACTAATGGCAGAAGCTGAGAATATAAATCTTAATACAAATGAACATACTAGAAGGCCGATAACAGAAGTTGAAACGCAAGATGCAAGATTTATCAAATGGTGTAAAGAAAAGTTCCCACTACATAATTATTTACGGTCTGCTCCAATAATTTATGATTTGAGAACCATTAAATCAGGTTATGAAATTGAGTTGATTCAAAAGGCTTGTGAAATTACTGAAGATGGATTTAGAAGAATACTCAATTTTGTAAAACCTGGTGTTATGGAATATGAGATAGAAGCTGAATTTGCTCATGAATTTCTAAGACAGCGTTCAAAAGGATTCGCGTATGCTCCTATAATTGGTAGCGGCTTCAGTGCATGTGTCCTACATTACGTTGAAAATAATAAAGTATGTAAGGATGGTGATATCCTATTGATGGATGTAGGAGCAGAATATGCAAACTACAATGCGGATCTTACCAGGTCTATCCCTGTAAATGGGAAATTCACCAAAAGGCAAAAAGATGTGTATAATGCAGTTTTAAGAGTTAAAAGGGAAGCTTATACAATGCTTAAACCAGGTAATGCAATACCTGAGTATCACAAAGAAGTTGGTAAGATCATGGAAAGCGAATTACTTGGCTTAGGACTTATTGATAAAACTGACATTAAAAATCAAGATCCTGATAAACCAGCATATAAAAAGTATTTCATGCATGGCACCTCTCATCATTTGGGACTAGATGTGCATGATGTAGCCAGTGTTTATAAGAAATTTGAAAAAGGGATGGTATTCACTGTGGAACCTGGCATATATATTCGTGAAGAAAATCTTGGTATCAGATTAGAAAATGATATTGTTATTATAGAGGATGGGATCAATGATCTTATGAATAACATACCTATTGAAGTTACAGAGATTGAAGACTTAATGAACTCATGATATAAAACATTTAAGATGGCGAAAAAAATACAAGTAATTGTTATTGGATGTGGTAATATGGGTTCATCTCATGCCAGATCCTATAATTCTCTCGATGGTTTCGATATTGTAGCCCTGGTTGATCGTGATCCAAATAACCGAGAAGCCCTCGCAGTGGAATTGGGCAGTATAGATCAATTTGATGATATCGATACGGCCCTTGCTATTAAGAAACCTGATGCAGTAGCAATTTGCACCTATCCAGATAGTCATGCAACCTTAACTGAAAAAGCACTTAAGG
>JBHOSY010000234.1:0-5529 GCA_042584165.1 Bacteroidota bacterium
CCAGCCATCAGGGACAACAAGACTTTCTGTGGCAATAGCCTGCATTGCAATCACACCAATGACAATTGCTGAGATAGTCATGATGATATATTGTATCAGGTCTGCCCAGACAATACTGACCATTCCTCCAAGTAAAGCATATAAAACAGCGAATGATGTAAATACAATTCCATATACATGCGGAACATATTGGGGAGCTACAGTGAATGGTACATATGCGGATACAACCTCCCAGGGAATGAAGATTTCAATAAATTTTCCCAGGCCGATAAATCCGTACGCCAGGAATCCAAGACAACTGATTAATGCGAATACAACAACAATGTTATGAGAAAGTGAAGCTCCTCTACCAGAGCCAAACCGGGTACCAATCCATTCTGCCCCGGTAGTTACATTGGATCTCCTTAACCAGATCGACAGGTAAACCATCAGAAAGATCTGGTTGAATACAGGCCACAACCAGGGGATCCAGATACTTTTCAATCCGTAGATGAAAGCCAGGGTTACCAACCACATGGTTCCGGAAATATCGAACATTCCGGATGCGTTGGAAAGCCCGAGAAGGTACCATGGCAGTTTATTTCCTCCTAGGAGATAAGATTTTTTATCTTTCTGAGCTATTTTTTTCAATACAAAGCCTATAACGACTGTAAATGCCAGGTAGGCAAGGATGATAAGTGCATCAATTATTGTGATTTTCATAAAAATGAAGTTTAACGAAACTAACCTGATTTATTAAATCTTAAAAAAATCTCAGTATGTGTCCAGGTGACGCATTAAAGATCGAAAATAATATTCACAATCGAAATAATGTTGTTTTGACATTGGATTTTTAAGGGATCATATATCATACAATAATTGATTCCATATTTCCCACTCGCAAAAGTGCCTGAAATGTAAATTAAAGCACAGTAAAAAAAAATAGCCGGTTTGAAGAATAATATCTAATTTTAAGAAATAATCAGGAAGGGTACCTGGGATAGCTTTCATTTTTTCCCTGTTTTTAACTCTTAGTTTCTGCTTTATGCATTAGAGCCTTGGTGGCGATATTTTTTATCTTAGACTGGCCATGAAGACTACACCGCAAAATTTGTTTTTTATCTTTTGTAATATTTGTATCCCGGATTCTGAATTTATATCATCAAGTAAATAATCATAAATATGAGATTACTGATTTTCATTATCATATGTACAGCTGGTTGTATCTCCCAGGGGACATCACAACCCATATCTGTTTATACAACAAATCCGCATTACCTTGAATACAAAGGGAAGCCTGTCCTTTTGATCACATCCGCAGAACATTATGGTGCTGTTCTAAACCTGGATCTTGATTATATAACTTATCTGAATGCATTACAGCAGGATGGCATGAATTATACAAGGATCTTTACCGGGGTCTATATTGAAAATTCGGAAAGTTTTGGCATTGAGAAAAATACCCTCGCCCCCCTGAAAAACAGGGTGATCACACCATGGGCCAGAAGTAATGAAACTGGTTATTACCATGGAGGCAATAAATTTGACCTGTCAAAATGGGATTCAGCGTATTTTACGAGGTTAAAAGATTTCCTGGCGAAAGCCTATGAAAAAGACATCATAGTAGAAATTACCTTATTTTCATCTATTTACCGCGATGACCACTGGCAGTTCAGCCCTCTTCATCCTGATAATAATATAAATGGTACTGACAATATTGATAGAAAATATGCTAACACCCTTCAGAATGAGAATCATATTCGCTTTCAGGAAGCTATGGTAAGAAAGATTGTAAAGGAAGTCAATGCCTTTGACAATGTATTCTTCGAGATCCAGAACGAACCGTGGAGTGATCAGCCGGGTATTGACGATCCTGTACATACTACCAATGAAAAACCTGTGGATCATTGGAGTGGGAATGCAACGCCAGCCTCACAGGCTTCACTGGACTGGCAGAAAACAATCGCGGCCTTTGTCGTTGATGAAGAGAAAAATCTGACTAAAAAGCATCTGATCGCTCAAAACTATACGAATTTCAGGTATCCAGTCTTAGACGTCGATCCAAATATATCCATCATGAATTTTCATTATGCATGGCCGGAAGCTGTGTATCTGAACTATGCCCATAATAAAGTGATCAATTTCGATGAATCCGGGTTTTCGGGTGATCTGGATGAAACATACCGTATCCAGGCCTGGAACTTCATGCTGGCTGGTGGAGGAGTATTCAATAACCTGGATTACAGTTTTGTACCTGGCCAAGAGAATGGTGATTTTATGGCCAATTCGCCGGGACGAGGAAGTAAGGCATTAAGAAAACAGCTCAAATTTCTTCGGGAATTTCTTGAAGGATTCAATTTTAGTGAAATGTGGCCGGATCCCTCATTTTCAACCTATGTTACAGGTGCTCATTCAAGGGCTTTGATTAATTCAGGGAAAGAATATTCAATATATTTTTATAATGGAGGGAAGTGTCAGATTAATTACGATGTACCACAGGGAACGTATCATATAAAATGGATTAAACCAGCATCAGGGAAAGTGATTGATGAAAAGACTGAAAGCCATTCGGGTGGGCCATTCAAACTGTCGAGTCCCGAATTTGAATCTGATATATGTTTGAGTATCAAGCTAAAATAAATAATATGGATATATACAAATTTGTAATACTGCTGATACTTACCGGTGCTTGTGTCCAACCACAAGAGAAAAGACATTACGAAAATCAGAATTACTATACATACACAGGTGATTCTTTGCGAAATATCGGAGTCCCGGTTGGTGGATTTGGGACAGGTAATGTACTGATTGGTGGCCGGGGGGATATACGTGC
This sequence comes from Bacteroidota bacterium, assembly GCA_042584165.1. Lineage (GTDB taxonomy): Bacteria > Bacteroidota > Bacteroidia > Cytophagales > Cyclobacteriaceae > JBHOSY01. The sequence continues at coordinate 2,813 of JBHOSY010000234.1, forward strand.
CCTTGAAATATTTAACAGGGCCAACGTGGGTGGCGATCCACCCTACATGATCTTTTTTTCAATGTGGTGGCAGGAAGGGGATAATCTTGCCTCTGCGCGAATCCTGGAAGGGGAAATCCCGGAAGATTATCCAGGTCCCTATGGTGTTTCAAGACGGCAATTATCCGGACTTCCCCGATTTGAAAAAGCTTCTTTTACGTGTAAATATCCATTTATCAACTTGCAGCTAAGTGATGGAACGATACCCCTGGAAATTGAACTGGAATCATTTAATCCCTTCATCCCATTGGATATTGAGGGGAGCAGTCTTCCGATTGCTGTTTTTACCTGGAGTTTGAAAAACACCTCCACAGAAAGGATTCAAGCCTCCATAGCATTTAATATGGGAAATCCTCTTAAAAACTCACACGACGGAATAATTTCCCATAATGGGAATAGAAATACGTATTATCAGTCAGAAAAGATAAAGGGGGTACTGTTTGAAAATAATGCCTCACCTGATTCGCACTGGACCGGAAACTGTCTCATAAGTACTGATTATTCCAATTCCGATGCTCAAAGTCACTGGTATGCAGGGGCCTGGTGGGATGATGCCAACCTGTTCTGGGAGGATTTTGCAGAAGACGGGAAACTTGATGAACAAAAAGATACGATTGTCTGGGAAGGATCCAGCTGGTATGGTAGCAATGATCAAACGATCGTCGGAAGTGTTGTTGCTCAAATTGATCTTGAACCTGGAGAATCGACGGAAGTGCCATTTTACTTTTCCTGGTATATACCAAATCGGATATTGGAAAGTTCCATGTCATTTGGGAACAGGGATGTTGTAAATGCCCCAATGAAGAATTATTACAGCACTCAGTTCACTTCCTCAGAAGATGTCCTCAATACCTACCTCAAAGACAAAGATGAGCTATATGACAATACAAAAAAATATACTGGTGCGCTATTTAATTCTACACTACCTGTATACGCTATTGATGCCATTGCAGCTAATACAGCCTCGTTAAAATCTAATTTACTCATGCGAACTGAAAAGGGTTGGGTTCATGGTTTTGAAGGCTTGAGCGATAATTCAGGTTGCTGTCCCGGGAATTGTGAACACGTCTGGAATTATGAACAGACCATGGCTTCGCTCTTCCCGTCTATGGAAAGGAAAGTACGCGAAACTTCTTTCCTTCATGACACATTTGACAATGGATTTCAATGTTTCCGTTCTGTTTTTCCGTTAAGTGACAACTGGTTCAGGAGCGTGGCCCCGGATGCGCAGATGGGAAACATAATCAGGGTATATCGTGAATGGAAATATTCCGGTGATAATGAGTGGTTGAGAAAACTTTGGCCGAAAATTCAAGCAGCGCTTGAGTTTGCCTGGAAAGGATCGGGCAATGTTGAAGGCAAATATGCATGGCAAAACCAGGCAAAAATCCCATGGGATCCCAACAAGGAAGGAGTAATCCGGGGACGTCAGCACAATACGTACGATATTGATTTTTTTGGCCCAAATATGATGACTGGTTCCTGCTACCTGGGAGCTTTAAAAGCCTGCAGCGAAATGGCAGAAGTTATGGGAGAGCCAGAAAAAGCTGTCGAATACATGGGGATGTATGAATCCGGAAGGAAGAAATATGAAGAATTACTCTGGAATGGTACCTATTTCAAACAACATGTGGAAGTAGTGGATGGGATCACCATTCCTGAACGATTAAAATCCCCACCGGATATAAATGGGAAAGTCTGGCCGAAATACCAGTTTGGGGAGGGATGCCTTTCTGATCAACTGTTAGGACAATACCTGGCTTTTAATGCAAGTATGGGCTATATACTGGATGAGAATATGGTGAGCACGGCCCTGGGATCAGTATTCAAAAACAATTTTATTCCGGATTTTTCAAATTATTCAAACATACAACGTGTATTTGCAATAAATAATGAGGGAGGCCTGATTACATGTACCTGGCCTGGCGCTGACCGCCCCAAATTGCCGTTCGTTTATTGTGATGAGGTTTGGACTGGCATTGAATACCAGGTGGCAGCTTCACTGATTTACAGTGGACTGGTCGAGGAGGGATTGAAGATCACTGAAACAACAAGAAATCGATATAAAGGGTATAATAGAAATCCATGGGCAGAAATTGAAAGCGGTTATTACTATGCCAGGGCCATGGCGAGCTGGTCATTACTGCCGGCTTTATCGGGATATGAATATGATGGCGTAAAAGGCAAAATCGGATTTGATCCAAGGGTCAATAAATCTGATTTCTCAGCCTTCTGGTCTTGTGGAAGCGGGTGGGGTGAATACAGGCAGGATGAAAGTACCGCCAGATTGGAGTTGTTATTTGGCAGTCTAAATATTAGTTCATTTAAATACAGTGAGTTCTATACATCTGGTATTACAGATGTTAAATTGAATGGCAAGAATATCGACTTCAGGGATGATAATGGTACAATCCGATTTTCAAATGGAATGAATATGAATAATGGCGATTTGCTTAGCATATCCTTTAATTAATAAATATTAAAATCAGGACACGGAAAACACAACGCAGGAATTAATAACTATAATTATGAAGAACATTTTTTACACCTTTATAACATTGCTGTTATTTTTTACACATTGTTCACAAGCCCAGATGGGTAAGGTCATTGAGGGGAGCAGTATTGAAAGTAAAATTCTTGGAAAATCAGTTAATTATTCGATGTACCTTCCTCCGGAT
>JBHOSY010000235.1:0-5516 GCA_042584165.1 Bacteroidota bacterium
GGGGGTCGATTTGGCAAGTTGAATCGGCCCTTTTTTTCTTAACTTAATAGCATTGGGTTGGAATTTAAGGGTGGGTTAGTTTCTTTCTTTCTTTCTTTGTGTTATAGTTTTAGCAGACAGTTGTAAAAAGAATACTAAAATTTTACATGAAGTATACGAAAAGAAATTTCATTATACTAAATCTGCAAACCCTCAGCATCAAACTCCACATCTTCCCATTGCCCATTTAGCAATACTCTCATTGTTCTAAAACCAATCTCCAGAAGTCGTTTTGCAGTTGTTTCGTAAGCTCCATCCAACTCATTCGGATGATGCGAATCTGAATTTAACTGAATCGGTATTCCCCGTTTATGTATTTCTTTTAATACCCGCCATGAGGGATATGGCTCATCAGTATATCCTTTGTAAATCCCCCGTGTATTCACTTCCAGAATTGCTTCTTTCTCTGTAACAAGATCCAACGTTTCTTTAACCTGATTTACATACCAGGAGGAATCTTCACAGAAAAATGGGCCACCATGCATCTTTATTTTATCAATATGACCGATAACTTCCGGACATTCTTCCACAACCATTTGTCTGGTTAAACAATAGAAATCCTCAATAACCTTTTGAATATTTCCCTGATAGATTTGATAAAATCCTCTTTCAAACAGTTCATATGGTCCATCGATTCCCCAGGGCAAGCCATCTTCAAAAGATTTGACAAAATGTACCGATCCAATAACATAATCCAGGTTGTAGTCTATAATCTCTGGGGATCCGGGGCCAATCATACCCGGGATATATTCAACCTCGAGGGACTTATAAACCTGAATGTAATCTCTGTATTTCTCCCTCAACAACTCGATTTCACTGAAATAATTATCTGTCTCTTCAGTTTTTAGAGCCCATGGACTATAGAAGTATACAGGCGAATGGGATGTAATACCAATGGCTGTAAACTTTTTTTCAATTCCCTTCCTTATTTGATCTTCAATAGGAAATTTACCATCACAATAATGGTTATGGGAATGATAATTGGTCCAGGGCATGGATCAAAAATACATTTATTGATCAAAAAAATACCTGAAAAATACAGGTTACAATCCGGTTGAGCTTTAAATCCCCGGTTATTCCAGTAAGATTATTAGTAAAGATGACCTTGATTATACTCAATGTGAATAAAACTTATTGCCTGAACAATTGAATACGGAAGGAGGAATGTGAATCGCGGAGTGAGAAATTATTAGAATATGGAATACGTAGTAATAACAATTAATCCATGGAATAGGATTCCTAACCTCATCAAACAATCGAATAATCAATGACTAATTACTCCTGATCCCAGCAGTTCCTCACCTTCATACCAGGCTACAAATTGTCCTGGTGTAATCCCTTTTTGAGGTTTGTTAAAAATAACAAACAAACCTTTATCCATCTTGTGTAATTCAGCTTTCTGGAGTGGTTGTCGATACCTGATCCTGGCCAGAACTTTCATTCTTTGAGTTGATTTCAATCTCATGTCCTCCCTGATCCAGTGAATATCATCCTTTTTTACAAACAGGCCTTTTCTGTATAATCCGGGATGTGATGATCCCTGCCCGGTATAGATAACGTTATCTGTTGTGTCTACTGCAATAACAAATAATGGCTCTTTATTACCTCCAACGTTTAGCCCTTTTCGTTGACCAATTGTAAAATAATAAGCCCCATCGTGTTCACCAACAATCTTACCGTCATTCAGACTATATTCGAATGGTTTTGAAGCCGATTCAAGGTCTTTCAATGCAGTGCCTTTTAAATCAAAAGATAATCCTTCATATATCAATGATTCTTCAGGAACTTCAATAATTGAACCTTGCTTTGGTTTCAATTGTTGTTGAAGAAATTCAGGCAATCGTACCTTTCCTACAAAGCAAAGTCCTTGCGAATCTTTTTTTTCAGCTGTTACAAGATCAAGGTCTCTGGCAATTTTCCTGACTTCAGGTTTTATTAGTTTTCCAATTGGAAATAGTGCCTTACCAAGTTGAAATTGATTAAGTTGACACAGGAAATAACTCTGATCTTTATTTGGATCAGAACCAGCCAATAGCCTGTATATGGAATTTCCGTTTTTTTCAATCTTATCTTTCCTGCAATAATGACCTGTTCCCACATAATCAGCACCCAGTTTCAGCGCAGTATCCAGGAAAATATCAAATTTGATTTCCCTGTTGCAAAGGACGTCAGGATTTGGGGTTCGTCCATGTTCATACTCCCTGAACATGTAATCTACTATCCGTTCCTTATATTGCTCGCTCAGGTCAATAGTCTGGAAGGGTATACCAAGCTTTTCAGCCACGATCAGGGCATCATTGCTATCTTCAAGCCATGGACATTCACTACTGATGGTAACGGAATCATCATGCCAGTTTTTCATGAACATACCTATTACATCATATCCCTGCTCTCTTAGAAGGTATGCTGCTACACTTGAATCAACTCCCCCGGAAAGTCCAACAACAACTCTGTCCATCATTGTTTTATATAGACGAAATGCAAAGTTACCAATTATGGTGAATAATTGATTTATGATTATTCTAATCCCATTTACCGTGGATAGTAATATCGGCAACAGGAATATAATCCTGTTAAGATTACATGTTAACTATATTATTTTTTAACAAATAATATCCAAATCAATTTGATTTTATTACGTTTTTTGAAAGATTTGCTTATCCAATAATCCATTATCGCCTCCATGAAATCAGCCAATTGAATGGGCGGAACGTGGATCTATTAAGTGATTTACCCATTCCGGGAAGTATCAGAAAACATCATCCGGAATTAAAATCCCTTGTACAATTTATATATCCCTTGCATTAGTGTTAAGTTAGAGATTGGAGATTTGAAAATAAATAATGGATAAAGTGGATCCCAGACCGGTATTAATTGCTCGTTTTATATACACCAGCGAAGAAAAGTTACAACGATTTAGAAGTATACTGGAGACTGTTGAAAAAGGAGACGTTGACTTCCAATCTTTACCATGCAATGGAGATGTTAATCTTGATGAATTAGGGACTGGCGGAATCACATTCATTGAAGGGGCAGTATTAAAAAAGAAAAGCAATTGTCCGGAATTCGAAAGAATATTCGACCAGGTATCATCCAGATTTTTTCTACTGATCGACGATGATGAGGAGGAAGAGGCACTTAGGTTTATTGTCAAAGGGGCAGATTCATATTTTACTTGGGATGAATTCAACGAACAACTCTTTAAAAGATTCCTGAAAATTGCCAGAACAAAAGAAATCCAATTCAAAAGAGGTGGCAATAATATTCTTGATTCATTTTATTTAAGGAAGATCTTCGACAATGCCCGTGAAGCCATCGCAGTGATTGATACAAATGCAAGATACTTAAAAGCAAATCCTGCTTATCAGGAACTATTCGGTTACTCTGAAGAATATTTATTAGGGAAGACACCAGCAATAATAATTGGTGAAGAGAGACTGAAAAAAAACATGGAGTTCCTGCGAAGCAGTAATGAGCCTTTAGTGAAAGAGACGGAAATCATTAACAAACATGGGAAGGTTCTTACAGTGGAATTGTCAATCTTTCCGGTTACAAACTGGAAGGGAGAAACAATAGCATATGTTGGGATCAACAAAGATAGGACCGCAGAAAGAGAAATGCAGGCATTACTAAAGCAGAGTGAAGAAAAGTTTGCAAAAGCATTCCAAACAAGTCCTGATGCCATTGCTATCTCCAGACTGTCAGATGGTTTGTATATTGAGATAAATGATGGATTCACCAGGCTCACAGGTTATACAAAAGATGATTTAATAGATAAAACCACCTATGAAATTTCTCTCTGGTACGATGATAATCAACGGAAGGAATTAATTGACCTGATAACAGACAGGGGTTTTGTCAAGGATGTGGAAGTGAAATTCAGGAAAAAGGATGGGGAAGTAAGAGTAGGACTTATGTCTGTTAATATCCTGGAACTTACTGGTGAGAAATATCTTATGTCAATCACCAGGGATATTACTGAATGGGTGGATGTACAGGAGGCACTGATCAATAGTGAGGCAAACCTGACAAAGGCCCAGGAAATAGCACATCTTGGTAGTTGGGAAATCGATTATAAGAATAAGATTATTAACTTTTCTGAAGAAGCCGGACGGATTCTCACCTTACCCTTAACAAGTTTGTCAATCCACTTGTCGAAGATATCGAAATTGATTGACAAGGAAACAGCAAGATCCTTTAATGAAATAATCGAATCTTCATTGGAACAGATGTTGAATTCCTTTGAAGGGGAATTGAAAATCAGGAACAGTAAAGAAACAATTCGCTATAGTCATGTAATAGGAGAAGTTGAGAGAAGCAGGAATGATGATATTGTAAAAATCCAGGGTTCGATTCAGGATATTACAGAAGTCGTACTGGCAAAAGAGGAAATTGAGGAAAGAGACAATACACTCAGGCAATTTGCTGAAAATGCCAGTGATAAAATTACCAGAACTGATTTAAATGGTAAAATCCAGTTTGTTACACCAACAGTCAAAGATTTATTAGGATATACACAGGATGAATTTATAGGCACTTTAATTTTTGAACATATCCATCCTGATGACCTGGAATACGTCATAAACACCTTTAAAAAATCCATGGTCTTTGGATTAACATGTTCAATTAATCCGTTTTTATCCGTGAGAATTATTGAATTGGTACTACTTTGTATTACCTGGTGCAACTTATTCAACTCATCCTGCGATTCAGTAAATGCAGTGATATCCCTCGCAACCCCCAGGACAGATTCTACCTTATGACTGGCTGAAAATTCAGGAACACCCTGCCAATCATAGCTCTTTTTCTCATTATTTACATCTATATTAAACTGCATCCTCTGAACCTCACTGGTATTGAATACCATTTCAATGCATAGCTTTAATCCCCTGAGGACACTATTTGTTAATATCGAGTCATTAACGTGTAACATATCTTTTTCCCCGGGATTAGTAAACCAGGTTTCACCGGCTGAATTGGAATACAATACCTGGTGTTGTCGGTCAAAACGCATGATTATATCTCGTGAATTCTCAGTAAGACTCCTGAATTTCAATTCACTTTCAATAATCACCTGTTCGTATTCCTTCCGCTCTGTTATATCTTTGGATACGATCAGAGAAACCGTTTCTCCTTCCAGATTTTTATAATTTCTGCCTGCAGATTCAAACCATCTCCAGTCCCCGTTTTGATGTTTATATCTGACGCTGAAATTACTATACTCTTCACCAAGAAGTGATCTGACATTTTTGGTATCAGATGGGTGAACATAATCGTCCAGGCTTTTCCCAATGATATCAACCTGAGTATATCCAAGTAACTGTTGAATGTTTTGACTGATATATGTGATCTGTCCCTGTCTGTCAATCTCCGAAATAAGGTCAAAATTATTCTGGACCAGCAGCCTGTACTTTTCCTCACTTTCCTTTAGCTGATCCAGTGCGATCTTCTTATCATGAATTAATGAAGTACCTGAG
>JBHOSY010000236.1:0-5417 GCA_042584165.1 Bacteroidota bacterium
AACGTAAATGGCCATGGTTCTGGAAAAATGTGGGCGGTCTCTTTATCCGGCATGCACCTTTCCAGGAATTTGATGTAAAAATTATTGATAATACCCATATATCTACCAGTTTCCTACCAGAAACATGGACGCGCCCGGATGAATGCTATTACGTGCATCATATCAACCCGGATATTCACGTACTCCTGGCTGCGGATATGACAACCGTGGAGGATGAGGGGAAAGAAGGATATCCCGGAACCGCTTTTGGCGACCTGTTCCCGTTGGCGTGGCACCATGAATTTGAGGGTGGAAGGCAGTGGTTTACGGCTCTGGGTCATAGCCCAGAAGATTATTCAGATCCTGTGCTGGTAAATCATATTATGGGTGGCATAGCATGGGCTGTGGGGGAGTAATGCATTGTCAGGTTTTTATCAGTAATTATCTAAGCACAGTACTTGTTTTTTGTAATTAAAATGATGAAATTTTCATCGAAAAGCGACAGTAGCTCAGCTGGTAGAGCGTTGGCTTCCCAAGCCGAAGGTCGCGGGTTCGAGCCCCGTTTGTCGCTCTGATATTTGATCCCTGGCATATGTCAGGGTATTTTTTTACTGAAATATAACTATAGTGAAAATCAGGCTAATAACATTATTTATTTCAATCTTCTATTTAAGTTTTACACTTAAGGCACAGGATAAACCAAATATATTATTCTTGTTCAGTGACGATCAGCGAGCTGATGCCATAGGAGCATTTGGGAATCCGTATATTCAAACGCCCAACATCGACAAGCTTGCCTATACAGGAATGAGATTTACCAATAACTTCTGCATGGGGTCTCATCATGGGGCCGTATGTGCCCCCAGCCGTGCCATGCTCATGAGTGGCAGAAACCTGTTCCGGGTTTATGATAAACTGGATGGCATAAAGACCATGCCCATGGTTTTAGGTGAACATGGGTATATCACATTCGGCACGGGAAAATGGCACAATGAAAAAACTGCTTTTGCTGATGGCTTTCAATTCGGTGAGAATATCTTTTTCGGGGGAATGAGCGATCATTTCAATGTGCCGGTTGTAGATATGAAAGAAAATGGAAGTTTTACTGATGTCACGAAAAAGGGATTTTCTACAGTTGTATTTACAGATGCAGCGATACGATTTATTAAAGAATATTCAAAGGGAGAGAAGGATAAGCCATTTTTTGCCTACGTTTCTTATACAGTACCGCATGATCCTAGAAGCCCGGATAAGGATTATATTGGTCTCTACGGCGATGAAAATCTTCCCATACCGCAAAACTATATGCGAAAACATCCTTTTATACTCCAGGATGCAAGGGGAAGGGATGAAAACCTTGGTGCGTGGCCCCGTTCTCCGGAACAGATCAGGGCCCAGCTGGCTGACTACTATGGGTTGATTTCTCAACTGGATGATCAGGTTGGAAGGCTCCTGAACACATTGAAAAAGCTGGAAATGTATGATAACACAATTATCATATTCACCTCGGATCATGGTCTTGGTATGGGTAGTCATGGATTACTGGGGAAACAAAACTTATACGAGCATAGTATGAAGTCCCCGCTAATTATAACCGGTCCTGGCATTCCAGTCAATCAGTCAAGCGATGCACTGGTTTATTTGTATGATTTATTTCCGACATTTTGTTCAATGCTCGACATTCAACCTCCGGCAGGAGTAGAAGGAAAGGATATTACTCCAATTATCTATCAGGAACAGTTGGAAGTTAGAAGCTCACTCTTTACGGCATATACAAATTATCAACGTGCTGTCAGAAATAAAAGGTGGAAGTTGATCCAATTTCCGAAATTAAATCACACCCTGCTTTTTGATCTTCAGGATGATCCTTATGAATTAAACAATCTTGCAGACGATGATATACATTCAGGAAAAGTCTCAGAAATGTGGCAATTACTTGAAAAATGGCAGGTAAGTACAGGAGATACAATTAAACTGGTTTCTCAAAATCCCCAACCAATGGATTATGATTTGTCAGATCATATTAGAAAACCTGACAGACACCAGCCTGAATATACCCTGAAAAAATATTTTGAAGATTAGTATAACATATCCTTGTTAAAAATATGGTAGGAGAGATTTGCGTTCTTGATACAGGTTATAAAAGTTATGATTATGAAGAAAGATTGTTCAGGGAATCTGGCTATGAGTTCAGGTTGTTTGACGGATTAAGGGAAGATCTGGAAGAAAAGCTCAGATTTGCCCGGAATGCCACCGGTATATTCATCAGATGGATTAGAATCAGCGAGAAAGAATTAGCCATGTTTCCAAACCTGAAAGTTATTGTCAGGTATGGCACAGGTTATGAGAATATAAACCTTGAGGCCTGTCGAAAAGCTGGCGTGAAAGTAGCTAATGTATCGGGTTATGCCAATCATTCTGTATCGAACCATGCGTTGGCATTTATATATGCCTGTTCCCGTGATTTGCTTACAGGCAATAATAAATTTGCTTCCATATTTGCCAAGCCTCCTGATGAAAAAGTATTTGATCTTAATGAAAAGACACTTGGGATAGTTGGCTTGGGTAGGATAGGCACTACGCTGGCCTCGAAGGCAAGATATCTATTCAAAAAAGTTCTGGCCACAGATCCATATATTGAGGATGATAAATTCAATAAATTTGGTGTCATTAAAACAGCTTTTAAAGACCTGTTGTCTAATAGTGATTTCATCAGTATCCATTGCAATCTCACTGAAGAAACCCGGCATATGTTCAATCAGACTGCTTTCGAAATATTTAAGGCTAATATGGTTCTTGTAAACACTGCCAGGGGCCCTGTTATTGAAACGAATTCACTTCTAAAAGCGTTGGATTCCGATAAAATATTCAGGGCAGGTTTAGATGTATTTGACTCAGAATTACCGGAAGAAATTCCGGAATCTTTAGTAAAACATCCAAAAGTAATTGCTACCGGGCATTATGCGTGGTACTCGGTATCGTCTCACTTGGAATTACAAAAGAGAGCAGCAGATAATATGCTGGGACTGCTAGAAGGAAAGGAAGTTGAGGATTGTCTTGTTAATTGATTTTATCAATAGGTGACTGTCTCCTGTTCTAATATATAGTCAGACTCCTCGTAATATAACAGTTCAATGACTTTCAGAAGATTATTGCAGATTCTGAAGACATATTGACTGTCATTAAGAACAGATGATGCAATTGTTGATGAAGTATTTTTCTTGAGAATCATTTCTGAAAGCAGTACATTAACTTCGTCCTTTATCCGCTCAATTCGTTTTCTCTGTTTCAGTATATCGAAATTGATCTTTGATATATCCTCAGGGTTTTCGCCATGATATGGATAATTAACTGAGTCGCCAAATAATCCCTTGGCAACCTGGATAATCCTCTTCCTGAAGTAATTATACACTTCAACGAGGTCCTTATTATCCGAGTTAATAAATTCATTCAAATTTGACCTGAGTTCAGCCAGGTCTTTCAGGACTTCTACTATCAGCATGTTGGCATTTTTCAGGTTGGATATTATGTCCTGTTGTCCAGGACTGAGTTCCTGACTCTGAACCTGGGTAATATACTTGATAATCTTGCTGTATAGGGTTTTAATTTTTCTTGTATATTCTTCCTCGATCGATACCTGTACAACAGTTTTGGATTTCAGAAGGATATCAGATACTTTTTTTACCTGGGCGATATCTTCCCTGCTGATGCTCACTCCCCTGGCAATAATGGCCAGGGCAAGATCAAGCATATGTTCGGTTTCTTTATAAATCGCACTGATAGCACTTTCAGGGTGTTTTAAAACAGCTTCGTTTAAATACCTTGGCTGTATTACATCAGGTTTCTTTTCTTTTATCACCTTATTCAGAAAAACAATTAAGGAATTAATCCAGGGTACCATGATTGCCACTCCAAGAATATTAAAAACCGTGTGAAACATAGCCAGTTGTAGCGTATAATTATCAGCGGCGATACCCAATCCACCCGTTATAATAGCAACAAAAACAGCAAGAGGTTTAAGTAATATAAGGGCTACGGCACCAGTTATAATATTGAATATTAAGTGTGCCCCTGCAATTCGTTTGCCCGCAGCATCAGCCGCCAAGGCCCCCAGAACAGCTGTGAATGTAGTCCCGATGTTAGAACCAATTGCCAGTGCAAGTGATTGTTCATAGGTAATCTGGTTAATCGAAAGCGCTGTAATAATGATTGCAAGAGATGCCGCACTTGATTGCATAATTATTGTTGCTGCTATACCCAGAGCTGTAAAGAAAAGCATATTACTGATATCACTGGAAAATGGAGCCACAAGCTGAACCTGGCTCTGGAGTATTTCAAAACCAGTCTTTATATAGGACACCCCTAAAAACAAAAATCCAATACCGACCAGTACATATCCCAGTGCTTTAACACTACGTGCTTTCTGAAGAACAAATAGTACCCCAAAGATTATCAGGGGCATAGCAAATGCAGATATCTTGAAATTAAGGCCGAATAAAGCAACCAGCCAACCTGTAAAGGTGGTGCCAATATTTGCCCCGAAAATCACGCCAATACCTGATTTCAGTGTGATTAAACCAGCACTGATAAATGAGATTACGAGTACTGAAACAAGAGAACTTGATTGCATGAAAGCAGTAGAAACTGCCCCGACAGTTAAACTTCCAGCAGTCGTTTTAGTACGTCTACGGATCGTGTTTTTTACCGGGCCCTCTGTAATTGATTTGAATCCGTTCTCAAGACTTATAATCCCAAATAGTAGAATAGCAACACCAACGCCAATCTCATTTAAGGTGGGATAAAAAAACAGGCCAAATGCCAGGATGATAATAAAACCTGCAAATGATATTTTTTTAATCATTTAATCTTCGTTTGTTGGTTGGCTTCAGGCACAAATTACATAGAATTTCTAACTAAAACACAATTTTTTCGTATAAAGACCCTAAACGTATAGATATCTGTTTATAAGTTTTTAAGATTTTACAGATTTTTATTGGGAGAGTATAAAACAGATCGAAATCGGTTATTTTTTCAACAAATTTTAACCACTATTAGCTGTATTTGATTAAACCCTTTTGTACTCTTACGTAAAATCTGATATTATGTGGAAGAACTATTTCACTATTGCTATACGGAACCTCAAAAAAGATAAACTCAACAGTCTAGTCAATATTTTTGGTCTCTCCATTGGCCTGGCATCCTCAATTCTGATCCTGTTTTTTGTAAGGAACGAACTTTCATATGATACTTTTCATCAAAAAGCCGACAGGATTTACAGGATATGTACAGAACATCCTGAAGATGAAGGAGAAGAGGGAATAATACGTCCATTTACTTCCGCCTTGCTGGGGCAGACCCTCCAACTGGACCTACCGGAGATAGAAAGATACATCAGAATGACAGACTATGTCGGGATTGTCCGACTTGATGATAAAATG
>JBHOSY010000237.1:0-5403 GCA_042584165.1 Bacteroidota bacterium
GATCATCACCACATTGGCAGATGGGGCCTATTCTGTGTATGCTTCTGATCTGGATGGGGATGGGGATATGGACGTGCTTTCTGGTTCATATGGAGACGATAAAATTGCCTGGTATGAGAATACTGATGGGACTGGCACCTTTGGGACACAACAGACCATAACCCTCCTGACTGATGGGGCCTGGTCTGTATATGCGGCTGACCTGGATAGAGATGAGGATATGGACGTGCTTTCTGCTTCTTGGATGGATGATAAAATTGCCTGGTATGAGAATACCGATGGGGCCGGCACCTTCGGGGCTCGGTATACCATCACCACGCAAGCGGATGGGGCTTGGTCTGTTTATACTGCTGACCTGGATGGAGACGGGGATATGGACGTGCTTTCTGCTTCTCAATATGACGATAAAATTGCCTGGTATGAAAATACCGATGGGGCCGGCAATTTCGGATCCCAGCAGATCATCACTACCCTGGCAGATGAGGCCAATTCTGTATATGCTGCCGATCTGGATGAAGACGGGGATATGGACGTGCTTTCTGCTTCTCATGGAGACAGTAAAATTGCCTGGTATGAAAATACCGATGGGGCCGGCACTTTCGGATCCCAGCAGATCATCACCATACAGGCGTTTCAACCCTATTCTGTACATGCTGCTGACCTGGACGGGGATGGGGATATGGACGTGCTTTCTGCCTCTGAATTAGACAATAAAATTGCCTGGTATGAGAATACTGATGGGGCCGGCACCTTCGGGACCCAGAATACCATCACCACCCAAACGGATGGGGCCTGGTCTGTATATGCTGTTGATCTGGACGGGGATGGGGATATGGACGTGCTCTCCGCTTCTCGGAATGACGATAAAATTGCCTGGTATGAGAATACCGATGGAGCTGGCAATTTCGGGATTCAAAAAACCATCACCATCATAGCGGATAGAGCTTGGTCTGTGTACGCAACCGATCTGGATGGGGACGGGGATATGGACGTGCTATCTGCATCTGTTTTTGACGATAAAATTGCCTGGTATGAGAATATTGCTTTATCGTCTGAAACCAATTTTCTTTCGTTTAGTTTTCCGGAACAGACTAGTTCGGCAGAAATTGATACTGTAAACCATACTATTGATATCGAAGTAACTTATAATGCGGATGTATCTGGCCTGGTAGCCACCTTTACTCTGTCAACAGGTGCATCAGCAGAAGTATCAACTGTCTCACAGATCAGTGGCACTACATCAAATGACTTTTCATCTACTTTTATTTATACTATAACAGCTGAAGACGGTATTACAACACAGGAGTGGACTGTTAACGTTACTAAGGCGATTGTACCAAACGCTGAAACGGACTTCACGGTTTTCAGTTTTGCCGAGCAAACAAGACCGGCTGATATCGATAATGTAAATCACACTATCGATATTGAAGTGAATTATGATACGGATATAACGAGTCTGGTGGCCACCTTTACAATGTCACCTGGTGCATCAGCAAGCATTTCAGGTACAACACAAATCAGCGGCACAACTTCCAACGATTTTACTAATTCCGTTACTTATACCATTACTGCGGAAGATGGGACCACAATCCAGGATTGGATTGTATCTGTAACGAAAGCGCCTGCACCAAGTATAGAAACAGACTTCACGGCTTTCAGTTTTATTGAACAAAATAGCGTGGCTGTGATTGATACAACTAATCATACGATTAATATAGAAGTTATTTATAGTGCAGATACCACTAATCTTGTAGCCAGTTTTACATTATCTATAGGTGCATCAGCTGATATAGGAGGGACAGTACAGGTAAGTGGTGTAACATATAATGATTTTTCAAGTCCCCTGGTATACACGGTCACCGCTGAAGATGATACAACTACGCAGAATTGGACTGTCACAGTAACCAAGGTATCGGCTCCAAATACTGAAACGGATTTCACAGCTTTCAGTTTTGCCGAGCAGACCGGGCCGGCTGATATAGATAATGTGAATCACACCATTGATATTGAAGTAACCTATAATACGGATGTTACGGGCCTTGTAGCCACCTTCACCCTGTCAGCCGGCACATCCACCGACATTGAAGACACACCTCAGGTCAGCGGTACTACTGACAATGACTTTACCACTGCGGTTACCTATACTGTTACTGCCGAGGACGGAACGACTACCCAGGACTGGATCGTTACTGTAACCAAAGCAACCGCACTAAGCACTGAAACGGACTTTACGGCCTTCAGTTTTGCCGAGGAGACCGGACCGGCAGATATCGATGCTGTGAATCACACCATTGATATCGAAGTGACTTATAATACAGATGTAACGGGTCTGGTTGCCGCGTTTACTTTGTCTAATGGAGCATCAGCCGACATCGAAGGCACACCGCAGATCAGCGGCACCACTGCCAATGACTTTACCAATCCAGTCATTTATACCATCACCGCTGAAGACGGAGTCACCACTCAGGATTGGACAATTACTGTCACCAAACCCCCGGATGTAGAAAAACCTGTCCTTACTTACACGAATAATCCAGATGAATTTCCATCTGAAAGTACAGGGATAACAGCCATCGTGACGGTAACTGACAATAGAGGTGTAGATGAAGTTCTTTTCTACTATTGCAAGTACCAGGACCATGAATGGCCAAATACATCGACTACTAAAAATGGGAATGAGTATTCGGTATCAATAAACTCCGGAATGGTAGGTGTTCACGGTATGAATTATTATTTCCATGCAACAGATATTAATTCCAACTTCGATTCAACAAGAGTTACCAGTATCAATGTATCCTATACGAATGAAAAAAGCCCTGCAATACCGGGACTGCAGTTCGGGGCCACAGTGGATAAATATCAGATCATTTCCATTCCATTTGAACTTGAAAATAAAAGCATAACTTCTGTTTTCAATGAATTAGGTGACTACAATATCAAATACTGGCGGTTATATCATTATACCGGAGGTGAAACCAAAGAATATAGTAAGGGATTTACTACCATTGATCCCGGACAAGGGTATTGGCTGATTGCTCGAGAATCTACTACAATAAAAATCGGTAGTGGGAAGAGTGTTACCCTTGATCCAGATGGAACATTTCACCTTGCTTTGGAATCGGGATGGAACCAGATCGGGAATCCCTTTAATTTCAACATTTCGTGGAATAATGTTAGAAGTGCAAGAGGCAACTCAAACATTGGTCAGGTAAAATTGTTCAACAGTGGTACTTTATCACCAGGAGATATTATTGGAAAATTCACGGGAGGTTTTGTATATCTGGATGGAAACCAGCCTGAGACTGTTAAAATAAATCCATCCACAGCCTATTCCAGCGGCCGGGTAAGTATAATGGATGATCCTGATTTGTATGTCAGTAATTCTATAGACCAGGACAACTGGTTTGTGCCGTTTATTATCTCAGATGGTCTTATTACAAATGAATTATCTGGATTTGGCATGCATTCGGAAGCAAAAATTGGCAAGGACCACTTTGACGACCATGTCATGCCTATTCCAAAATCCCTTTGCACTTACGAACTGGTATTCCAGCATCCGGATGAAGATATTCAGACGTTCTGTCGTAATATCGTTCCTTCATCAGAACAATTCATATGGGAATTAAAAGTATCAAATAGCGGTGAATCTAAATTGCTTACGCTATATTGGGATAACCGGAGTTTTGGTGATAATACAAAATCACTGATGCTGGCAGACGAATCTGAAGGGCTTTTGTATGACATGCGTGAAAGCAATTCCTACAGCTTCACTTTGTCTGATCAAAAAACCTTCAAAATCTATTATGATGACCTGGATAAAATTGAGAACAGTATGTTCCCAGAACAGGTCACCCTCGGCAATGGTTATCCCAATCCGTTTGATGACAACATTACGATTCCATTTGCAATCCCTGAGAACCAGATAGGCTATCGTGTTGAAATTGAGATTTTGAGCTTAAATGGAAATTCAGTCGTGAAATTATTTAGTAAAGAGATGTTCGGTGGGTATTATACCATCGATTGGCAGGTCAACCAGCAAATCCTGCATGTTAATTCAGGTTTATACCTGGTAAAAATGGAGGTAGTATCTGAAACAGATCATACAGTTATTACCAGAAAGATATTAAGAAAGTAATCCAGAAAATGAAAAAGTTAATCATCATTTACATGCTATGGGTAGGTTTGATTTTCCCATCCATTGCACAAACATTTGAAGCACATAGCAACCTGGTTAAAATATCCATGAAACCAGAGGAAGATATGGCGATGCGGGAAGAATTGAGCAAATCTGGAAAATATTATGCGCTTTTGATTGGCGTTCAGAACTATGATGATCCCGAAATCAATGATTTGGGCTTCCCGCTTGAAGATGTAAATGATATGGAGAACATATTATCTTCCTATTACACTTTTGAAAAAGAAAACATAGAAACCCTGCGTGATCCCACAAGGGAACAAATGATCATTGCACTTGATAAATTGAACAAGAAGTTAACAGAAAAAGATAATTTACTGATATTCTATGCGGGACATGGGTATTACCGGGAAGACTCCAAACAGGGATTCTGGCTTCCTTCAAATGCTCAAAAAGAAAATTCAAGTAAATGGTTCAGGAATACAACGCTTGTTGATTATATCCGGGCGATACCTTCCCGTCATACGCTTCTTATCTCGGACGCATGCTTCAGTGGAAGTATTTTCAGAACCCGCCAAGCATTCAATAATGTATCGATGGCCTACTATACCATGTTGAAGACACCAAGTAGAAAAGCGATGACCAGTGGTGCCCTCCAGAAGGTTCCCGATGAAAGTGTATTTCTTAGATATCTAAAGAAGAAACTCCTCGAGAATGAAAACAAGTATACCAGTTCTGAAGAGTTTTTTGCCAGTTTCAAGATAGCAGTAATGAATAATACCTCCACAATCCCTCGTTTTGGTGAAATTCAAAATGCCGGTGATGAAGGAGGTGATTTTATATTTATTCGGAAAGATTGATTTGAATAGTATTATTCAGATATACTGAAGCAATTAGAATTAATATGGTTCATATAAAAATCATAGCTTGACCTCGTTTAGTCAAATCATTTTAAAGAATAATTTAATTCAAGTGACTAATCACAAGCCAAAATACTTCTAGCTATTTCAACTTCTAAAATTGATAATACTTACTACCATTATATATAACGGACGTGGAGTTACTGTATAGAAACCGGGGTCATATCCCTCTTTCCAAAATCGATTTTTTTGGATGGGGTGGGGTCAAAAATCGAATTTGTACACATAATAATCATTTTTTGCAGAACTTCTTGCCTCTCTAAGAAAAACATGTGTTTAAAACTGGGAGCTGATCACTGGTCATAAATCATGAAATTTTAATCCCTATGGGATTAACTACTTCCCAAA
>JBHOSY010000238.1:0-5352 GCA_042584165.1 Bacteroidota bacterium
GCTTCATACCAGCTTACACCTGTAACCGGATATCACTGGGCAAGTGGGGCAGGGTTCAGAAATGATTTGTTTTCAAGTTTTGGTGCAACTCCAAGCATTCCCGGATCTCAAATAAAACCATATAGCAATTTTAATGGGGATGAACCAGCACCTGTTGGACAATTTCGGGGTATTAATAACTTTGGAGCTTATGATATGGCTGGAAACGTTAGAGAGTGGTGCTGGAACGAATATCAGACTGGACGAGTCGTCAGGGGAGGTTCATGGGATGATGCAGAATATATGTATGAAAACTGGAGTCAGTTACCTTCATTCAACCGTTCTCCAAAAAACGGTTTCCGTTGTGTTAAATATTTAAACAAGGGAAAAATCCCTGCATCGATTTTCGGAAGAATTGAATTGCCTGAGCAAAGAGATCATGAAAAAGTAGTACCTGTTTCAGAAGACATTTTCCGGGTATATAAAAACCAATTTCTTTACGATAGTATACCATTAAATGTTTCAATAGAATATAGAGATGAGAGTCCTGAAGACTGGATCCTGGAAAAAGTAACTTTTAATGCTGCTTATGAAAATGACAGGGTTATCGCATATCTATACCTACCCGCTAATACAAAACCTCCATATCAAACCCTCATATTCTATCCCGGTATAGGTGCTATCTGGCAAAAAGATTTGCCGAACTGGTTTCATATTAATTGGTTCATAAATTATGTTGTAAAAAATGGTCGTGCTGTGATGTTTCCTGTTTATAATGGAACCTTTGAAAGGAACAAAGGTTTGACAGAATGGAAACCATCGCAAAGTCACCAATATACTGATTGGTTGACTAACTGGGTCAAAGATTTCTGCAGATCCGTTGATTATCTTGAAACACGCCAGGATATCAATATTGATAAACTTGGCTATTATGGGCACAGTTGGGGTGCATCTATGGGGGGCATTATTCCTGCAATTGAAGATCGCCTTAAAGCAAGTATTTTAGTTACAGGTGGACTGTGGGGTAATCCATACCCTGAGGCAGACGCGATAAATTACCTGCCCAGGATTAATATCCCGGTATTAATGCTGAATGGGAAGTATGATGTCATTTTTCCATTCGATAGAGCAGCAAAGCCATTTTTTAATCTCCTGGGTACTCCTGAAAAAGACAAACGACTCATCGTTTATGAAACGGATCATGGTGTACACCAAAATGAAATGATCAAGGAAACCCTGGCATTTCTTGATAAATACTTTGGACCGGTAGAAACAAAAACAATTGCTGAGGAACAATAATCCATGACATCAGACAGACGGTTAGCGGCAATTATGTTCACGGATATCGTAGGTTACACTGCTCTTATGGGCAGAGATGAGGAAAAAGCCTTCCAACTCCTGCGAAAAAACCGTGATCTCCAACGACCACTAATCAGGAAATACCAGGGGGAGTGGTTGAAAGAAATGGGAGATGGGATACTGGCAAGTTTCAAAACTTCTTCTGATGCAGTGAGGTGTGCCAGAGAAATACAAAATGCATCTAAGAAAGAAGATATACCGTTGCGAATCGGTATTCATGAGGGAGAAGTAGTGTTTGAAGGTAAAGACGTTCTGGGAGATGGGGTGAATGTAGCTTCGAGGCTCGAGGCCTTGACTGAGGAGGGCTGTGTTTACATATCAGAATCTGTCTATAGAAATATCAAAAACAAACCGGACATAAGCGCAGATTTTATTGGTGAGAAGGCATTGAAAAATGTTGATGAATCCATAAAAGTCTATAAAGTTGATTGTGAAAAAGTTCCAGTAGAATCACCGTCTTTGAAAGCGTATGATACCAGCTTGCCAGATAAAAAATCCATCATCGTTCTTCCTTTTGATAACATGAGTCCTGATCCAGACCAGGAATATTTCAGTGATGGCCTGACCGAAGAGATAATAACCGATCTCTCCCATGTTCATGATCTGCTGGTGATTTCACGCAGTTCGGCCATGACTTTCAAAGGGACGAAGAGTACAATCCGGGAAATTGCTGAAAAAGTTAATGTTCATTATGTTTTGGAAGGAAGCGTCAGAAAGGCTGGGAATAGTCTTCGTATAACTGCCCAGTTGATTGATGCCATCACCGATACGCATTTATGGGCTGAAAAATACAACGGGACATTGGATGATATATTCAAAATTCAGGAGAGTGTATCCCGGGAAATAGTTGAATCATTAAAACTGCAATTACTTCCTGAAGAGAGTGGGAAACTATCTGATAAGCCAATAACCAATATCCAGGCATACGAATGCTGGCTCAAAGCACGCCAGGCAATGTTCCAGTGGACGGCTGAAAGCCTGGATTATGCGAAACAGTATCTCGAAACGGGTTTGGATATCATTGGTGAGAATCCACTTTTATATGCAGGTATGGGATTCCTGCATGTTCAGTATTTTAATAGCGGGGTAATTAAGGATCCAAGTATTTTCAAAAAGGCCGAAAAATATATTCAGAAAGCCTTTGAGTTAGATCCGGATGTATTTCTTGGTCATTATGCCATGGGATTCGCGCTTTATTTGCAGGGAGATATTAAAACTGCAATAGCTCACATCAGGAAAGCAATTGAGATGGATCCTGGAAATACAGATGCTATGCGACTTTTATGTTATTATTATAGCATGATGCTGGGGAAGCCCGAAAGCGTTGTTCATCTGGCGCAACGAATAATCGATTTGAATCCTCTCACATCAATGTCTTACATGCCTCGAGCAATGGTTCACTGGGCTATGGGGGATATCAAGAATGCAAAAGAAGATGCCAGAAAATACTACCGTATGTCACCTGACAATATCCATGCCCGGCTATGGTATACAATTATACTTATGTGGGATGGCGATTATAAGGAAACATATCCCATAATAGAAAAAACAAAATATGAATTTCCGGATGAGACGATGACAAAAATTATGCTGTTCCTCTACTATGCAAATCAAAATGATAAGGACATGGCAATCAGTATGCATACAAATGACTATCTGGCTTATGCATGGAATGATCATTTTTATGCCTGGATCCTGGCTGATGGGTATGCGCTACTAAATGAGAAAAATGAAGCTTTAAAATGGCTGGAAAGGACAGTCGATCTCGGTTTTATCAATTATCCATTATTTACAGAAATAGATCCATTTCTTAACAATCTACGTGAAACAACTGAGTTCAAAGCACTCATGAAGCGAGTGAAAAAGGAATGGGAGGAGTTTGAGGTGTAATTGATTAGAATTGATAGATTAAGGTAAGTAATGTCTTAAAGACCTTAGTGCCCTTGTTGGTGTTTCTTCATCTGCCGAAGCTTTTGCGAAGGCAGATCACCAACAAGTATATCTCCAGGTATGTGTCTAGCTAATACGTAAAATGAAATATTGGTAAAAAAAGTTCGTTGGTCATAAGACCAACGTGGTCGTAGGAGTTTTTGAGGCGAGGGAGTTTTTATTTCGGAATCCAGTATCTCTGTGCCACGCTATGAAATAGCTTTATCCTAAAAATGCATTGAATAATCCACACGAAACAACTATATTCAATTCACTTTTACTAAGTCTCCACTTGATATGAAAAATTCATCAGAAAACATCGGACGCAGGAAATTTTTTAACAGGGGATTAAAGATTGCCGCAGGAACAACATTATTATCCTCTGTAATACAAAATACTAAAGCTGTGGCATCAACGATCCCAGGAAAATCTGAATTACCTGATTTTATCATTGATTCACACATCCATTGTGGAAGCACAGATAAGTGGGTGGAGGATATGGTTCGGATTTACAAGCCGTACAATGCCATGGCATGTGTCCTGACATGGATTGCCGATATGGAATTGATGATTGATGCAATTAAAAGTTATCCGGAACTTTTCATCGGGTACGGCCGGGTGAATATCGATGACCCAAATGCCATCCGGGAAGTTGAAAAGTTTAAGAAGAATGGATTTGTGGGAATGAAATTTCACAGTCCACAGAAAAATTTTGATGATCCATCGTATTTCCAGGTGTACAGGTTATGTGAAGAGTTCGGAATGTATATGATATTCCACACCGGGATTTCCAGCCGGCGAATTCAGGATAGTGTCGCAATCACCTCGTCCTCCAGAATGCGCCCCATGTACCTGGATACACTGTGTCGTGCATTTCCGAGGGTAATAATCCAGGGAGCCCACCTGGGTAATCCGTGGTATGAGGAAGCGGCTGAAGCGGCCCGTTGGAATCCAAACCTGTTTTTTGACGTAACCGGTTCGACGTTAGGCAAATTCATCAAACTCAATCGCCTCGAAGAAATAAGCAATATACTCTGGTGGTCCGGTGTGGAAGGAGAAAACAATCCGCATACTCTAAAAGACGGTCCATCTGCCTGGGAACATATTGTTTTTGGCACGGACGAATCACCAGAAGGACTGCCTGGCAATATCGAGCGTTTTACTATGATGCTTGACGCAAATAATGTCCCTGAAGAGACCCGTAAAAGAATGTGGGGATTGACTATGGCTGAAAATCTGGGAATAGACATCAAAACACGTCGGTTTATTAAATAAAACACCAGGAAAGAAGGTACGGCCCTTGTTGGTGTTTCTTTGTCTGCCGAAGCTTTTGCGAAGGTAGATCACCAATAAGATTTTCCCCTATTTACTTATTAAATTATCAAATATTCAACTTCAGTATCCCGGAATATTATACGGTATACCAGAACCCAATTTCTCAACCGCTTCATAGTACCAGTTTTCCATCTCTGACCTTTTGTTCAGATTCTCATATAATACAGATAGATTATACGCGGCTCTTCCAGAAATTTTGCGGTCCGGACTATTGGCAAGTTCCAGTAGTTCTTTTTCCACCTTTGCCCAGTCCTCAAATCGATAGGCCTGATATGCAACAGCGAACTCTTTTGTGTGATAGAATGGTCGCATTTCCGAAATGTTGATTGGGTAAAACTTATGGATAAATTTTCTTCCAAGTTCATCGGAAATCAGTACGACATTTTCATCCGCTTTTCCCATGGAAGGTCCCACGGCAAATAAACCACTGAGTACAGGTCTCGAATCATGGAGAATTCTGAGTTCATCAAGTATTTTTTTAACGACTTGTCCATGAATGTTATATATTGTTGAATAAGTATTCAGGACCAGGTCGTAATGGGCTGTTTTTGATTTTGAACCATCATCAAATTCTTCAACTACAACATCCTGATCGAAGGATAGCTGATAGTTATCCAGGGTAAGTATATAATCCGGATCATATTCACGATACAACATATCAATAATATTCCGGGATAAGTTATATGCCGGTTCGTGTGCTGAATGACTGGGAAAAAGTGTTTCACTGATCGTTAAATGAAGAAATTGTGA
>JBHOSY010000239.1:0-5347 GCA_042584165.1 Bacteroidota bacterium
GGACTCTTGGATTAGTGATTGTTTCAAAAGCGAAACGTTTTTTTATCACGATCCCATATATTTTGAGTTTTATTGGGTTTGCATATTTAAGAACCCTCTTTACTGGTGATTCATTTCTGGCCGAGATATCACCTCTATCAGGCCCAATGTATCAATTATTCGTATTATTTATGATCACTGATCCTGCAACTACCCCCAAAAACAGAAATATGCAGATATTATTTGCTTTTCTAATTGCGTTTGTAGAATTCATCCTGCGAATCAATCAACTTATCTATGCACCATTTTATGCATTATTCCTGGTTGGGCCAGTTATGGTATTTATTACACGAAAACAAGAATCTCAAGGAACCGGATCTTAAAAAGCAGGAATTCATGTTAATTAATTACATGATAGTTTACATTATTTCCTGAAATGATATAATAACATTCACTTCATATTTGACAATTTTTTATAAACGCTGAATGATATTTGACATGGTGTAAGCAATTTTATACTATTCTAATAATATAAAATACATCAGATATTGTGATATTTGTATAAGGATGTAAGGTGTTTACACAAGTTGGAGTATGTGGGCAATGATAAATGATATTCTTAGGAGCAAGTTTCCTTACCTTTTCTTATTTCTTTTTCTTTTTCAACTGACTCTTTCTGGTCAGCCTTCCGGATTGTATATTAATGAGTTTATGGCAAGCAATGTTTCTTACCAACTCAGTCCATATTATGAGGAATATGCTGATTGGTTAGAAATTTATAATGCCGGACCATCAGCGGTTAATTTGCAAGGATATTATTTAACTGACAATCCTTCTGATTCAGCAAAATTCATGATAAATACTGATACAACATTGGCTGCGGGAGAATATATGATTTTCTGGGCGGATGGAAATGCTAACTTTGTTCATACTAACTTCAAATTAGGCAGGCAGGGAGAGCATATTGGACTTTACGATACAGAAGGGAATGTAGTGGACTCATTAAGTTATGGATTGCAGGAAAATGATGTATCTTTTGGAAGGAAGTTGGATGATTTGCAAAAATGGGTTTTTTATACAATTCCAACACCTGGTCTTCCAAATCAAAGTGAATACCAGACAGGCAAAACATCCGACCCACAATTTTCACTTCATGGGGGGTATCATTCAGGGAGTCAATCTATTTCATTGTACTCTGATAACCCTTCAGCAGAAATCTATTACTCTTTGGACGGTACCCAACCCAACAAGGAAGATTCTATTTATACATCCCCAATAACATTGGATACAACTACCGCACTGAGGGCTCGTGCTTATGAGATTGGAAAATTGCCAAGTGATATCATAACACATACCTATCTAATCGATGAAGATGTGCATTTACCAGTGGTTGCAATCGCTACTGATCCAATGAATTTGTTTGATGATTCCCTTGGAATATATGTAATAGGCACCAACGGGCAACCTGGTTACTGTTCTGACATTCCACATAATACCAATATGGATTGGGAAAGACCTGTAAATCTGGAATTCTATGACATAGCAGGCGAAGCAGGAATCAACCAAAGAGCGGGAGTGAAGATTTATGGGGGATGTTCCCGTACCCGGTATCCACAAAAATCTCTTGCATTGTATGCCCGGGGAGAATATGGGAAAGGATCTTTTGATTACCAGCTATTTCCAGAGAAACCAATTTATTCATTTGAGACCTTTATCCTGAGAAATTCCGCTGATGATTGCAGATATACTATGTTTAAGGATGCTATGGGACAGGCAGTCATCATTGATGAAACAGATATAGATTGGCAGGCATACCGACCTGCGGTAGTATTTATCAATGGACGGTACTGGGGAATTCAGAATATCCGTGAGAAACTCAATGAACACTATGTTGCTGGAAATTATAACCTCGATCCTGCTGAAATAAATCTTGTCCGTGGAAGCCCGCTCCGGGGCGTGATGCATGGAAGCGCAGATGACTATATTGACATGATAGACTATATCGATCGTCAGGATCTATCCAGTGAAAGAGTTTATCAATATGTTGCCTCAAAGATTGATGTCAATAATTACATCGATTACCAGATTGCAGAGATCTATTTTTCAGCCAATGACTGGCCCATGAATAATCTTAAATTCTGGCGGGCAAATGATGGGCCTAATGACGAATGGCGCTGGATAATGTATGACCTTGATAATTGCTTCATATATATAGACCGGAATACACTTGAACTGGCAACAGATCCTAATTGCAGATGTACATGGCCCAATCCTCCATGGTCAACACTATTGTTCAGAAAGGTGCTTGAGAACAGAGAATTCCGCAATGAATTCATACAGAGATATGCCTGGCATATGAATACAACCTTCCAGGCTGATCGGATTAATCACATCATAGACAGTATGAAAGCAAACATTTCTCCTGAGATTCCAAGGCACATAGAACGATGGGGAGGTGCAATTGTACCCTTTCCAGAAAGTTGGATAAGACCTACATTTAATTCAATGGAAGAGTGGGATGTAGCTGTTAACAGGATGAAGCAATTTGCCGATGAAAGGAGGTATTATGCAACTCAGCATGTGATTAATTATTTTCGCCTGCCATATGGCATGACGCGAATTACTGTTGAATCACAACAACAGGAAGCTGGGATTATTAAGATAAACAATCAAGTAATGAAGGGTAAATATCATCAGGGAGAATACTTTAGAAATGTACCGATGAAGATACGGGCTTTGTCCCATATTGGATACAGATTTTCCCATTGGGAATATACATTAGAAGGGGAAGGAACTGAAATATTAACAAATTCTGAGTTGGAACTGGACCCTTACAATAGCCTTCACCTTACCGCACACTTTGAACGTTTCGATGATGATGAACCATATATTATTATAAATGAAATTAACTATCATTCTGCCCTTGACTTTGATCCGGGAGATTGGATTGAGTTATATAATAGCAGAAACGAATCCGTCAATTTGACCGGATGGACTTTAAAAGATGATAATGACAGTCATATTTTCACATTTCCTGATGGGATGGACATTGAACCACATGAATACATGATAGTATGCCAGGATGTAACAGCCTTTAAAGCGTTGTATCCGGAGGTAAAAAATTATGTTGGTAATCTTGGTTTTGGGCTCGGTAATGCAGGCGATGGGATTCGGATTTATGCATATGATGGATCTATCAGAGATGTAGTTTATTATGAAGACACAGAACCCTGGCCCACTACACCTGATGGTGAAGGACCAACTCTGGAATTAAAAGAGCCTCAACTTGATAACCATATCCCTGAAAACTGGACAGCATCAACTGGACATGGCACCCCGGGACAGCAGAATCTTATCAATACGATTACAGGAAACCAGTTGGGACAGAACTACCCAAACCCATCCAGTGGCAATACTATTATTCCTTATAATATATTATCACCAGGTTTTGTAATCATTAGAGTTTATGATTCACGGGGTAGAATACTCACCTCGCTGGTCAATGAAATCAAAGAGATTGCAATATATAAGGTAACCCTTGATGTTACTGGACTCCATTCCGGTATTTATTATTATACCATGACCGTGGATAATGAATTAGTAGATACCAAGAGGATGGTTATTATGAAATAGATAATTCGACTATTTGTTAATTCGATTTTTTGAAGACTAAATCAAAAAATCAAGGAAAAGATTGAGAATCCCTCATTGATATCTGTGTCTTCCCTGCCTGCTGATTTTTCTCTGCTGACCGCGAGTCGCTGAGTCCTTCGCCACAGGCTTCGGCCGTCGGTGAAAGCTTTAGCGTTTCACCTACGGCCACCCTTCGGCGACCGAAGGGTGGCACAAGCTATACGAATGGGAAGCAGGCAGGTCTGTGTTTTTGTATACTGCGTTATTCAGGCAAGTATCCATTAAAGTCTACCATTTTCGAATCGTCTTTCCTGTATGTGATGGGTTTCGGATCAAGCCATTCTACTACCTTGTTTTTTAAGGCATAGGCAAAAAAATGATTGCCGGAAGGATTATAATGTCCAATGAAATATCGTTTCATGTAATCATCAAATGACAAAATAAAATTTTTAAAATCTATCACATGGACCTCATTCATGTCAATGTACAGGTAATTGTTCTTATTTAAATAGTCCACAACTTCTTGATCATATCTTGTTCCTTTCTGTAGCAGTGTCTGTAAAACATTATATGGGTCCAGGTGAAGGATCATCAATTTCTTTCCATGTTTTTCAACAAATGCACTTGCTTTTTTTAGAATGTATTTTGTTGCATCAAAAGCATACGTATTCCTTAAAGCATTTGCCGTCTTATACGTGTTCTTCTCGTCTTTAAAATCAATTTCTGGCAAGTCATAAATATCTGCCAGTGCTTTTAAACCTTTTACATCCAGGTCTGTATTTACCTGAGATCTTACGATCAGGCTTAATTGCAGCATTAAATCATCCTTCAATGCGTCCACGAGGAAATCCTCATCCATCATTTTATAAACAGATTCGGGTGTATTAAGTATGTTTTCCTTTTCAGCCAGCTTTCCTGACGTCAGGTCCATTTCAATATTGGACCAGAAATTGCCATGAAACATATACCCATCAAAATTATCCCACCTGGGATAGAATAGTATGTAACGACATCGCAACAGGCTCCTCATATAATCATCACCCCATAAATAAAGGATAAGATATTCTGCTTCATGATCTGACTGTTCTTCACGCAGCATTCTTTTATAGGCCTGGTAGGTACCTAAACCACCCATGCCGAAATTGCGTATTGGTTCTCCTAAATGTGCAGCCAGGTATTCCTGCCAGGTTTCTCCATCACTTACCTGGTGACATTGAGTAAAACTATTCCCATAGGTATTGATCCTGCATGGTTTGCTGTTGTAGATCTGGTTGTATCGCATTCTGTTCTTTGATGTGGATATTGTTGAACTGCCATCCATTCCATCATGTGGCATGTAATTGCCCATAATATAACCTACTTCAGGATCAAATTGTGCCCATGAATTTTCCTCAAGGAATACATCGATCACTTCTTTGGTCAACGAACTTTTCCGTACATATTCGATATATGATTTCTTGTTTTTGCCACCGGATGCTCCAAATAGCAAATCCGGGAAAAAGGTATATCCTGATATTGCCATAGTTAGTGTTGCTTTTGATTTTAAAAAATGTCTGCGATCCATAATACTATGCACATGTTGAATAGTGCTTTAATGTAAATAAAATAATCATCATTATAAATTTCTTTTAAAATCCATTGAGAAATCTCAGTGTCCATCTATTGTATTGATTGGAAGTGCGGAGAAATTATACAGAACCTTTTATCTGAGACCATAAATGGATAGTTTTATATG